>REBV01000220.1 GCA_007692545.1 Puniceicoccaceae bacterium | reverse complement strand
GACAACGGCGCCGTCGTCAGCGCCGTCCAGGCCTACGAAGGTCCGGCCCGGGTGAGTGGGCGGCGCGCCCAGCGCTTTTTCATCTATCCTCCCGAGGATGATCCCATCCTGCGGCAGAACATCGACCGCGTCCGTCTGGCCTTGGACGACGGCTACAATGCCCTGCTAAGGGTGGATTTTTACGACGTTGATCGCCTGATCTCTTCCTTCCGTATCCGGCGCTTCACCGAAGTGCAGGGCCAGTACATCGTCCGCGAGATCGACCTTGTCGATGAGCGCAAGCGCGATCGGACGAAATTCACCGTGACCGCAGCCAGCGTCGGCCTCCAGCTCCCAACCTCGACCTTCGACCCGCAGTCCACTCGCTCGCCGATCCAACTCGCACCGCGCTTTTTTGAGGACTTGTAGCCCGCTGGGGCTGATTGGCTCTGAATCTGGCTGCATCTTAGGGCCCTATGGCCGTGCTTTTTTGGGGGCTTTTCTGGTGTATTTTAAAGATAATTAACAAGTTATCTCCAAGAGGAGTTTTGTAAATCTTTGTTTAAAAAACGGTTCCGTTTTACTTGGAGCTTGATAAAATCAATTTTGGAAGTTTATTTTGGTTTCGGCCTCAAGGCTGCGCCCTTATGACGACTTCTACGCTACAAAATCTAGAAACGGGTCAAGTGACCAACATCAACCGCCGTTCAGGTTTAACGCTGGTTGAGGTGATTATATCGTTGGTTGTTTTGTCGATGCTCGCCATCGGCATTATTGCCTCAGTCCTGCAAGTACGCCGTACTTCGGAGGCACAGGTGCGGGGTGAGCTGGCTTATGCGGTGGCCAATGGATTCCTTGAGCAGGTCAGGGGTGTCAACTATAACGAATTGTCAGAAGCTTCCCAGTCGGGAGCTAACGTAGAACTTATCACTCGAAATAACACCTTCGTCGAGGTTGCCATTAATAGTGCAGAGTTTACCGAGTTGCGCGTGCCACTAAGCATCGACGGTGACGGATCAGTAGCCACGGAAATGACCTTCTCTTTCCGGGTGCAGATCGATGTCCCGATAGATTCGGATACGGGGGCGCCCCTTCGGATGATGTCCATACGAGTGCCATACCGTTGGTGGGATCCTGTGATCAACGATGAACGGCAGCGCGAGTTAATCTTGGTTCGTTCTCAAGTCAGCCGATGATTTATTTGTCTGTTAGAAAATGAAACTGCAAAAATCCACTTCTTCTCGTTCTTCCAAGCAAGGGTTCACCATTTTGGAACTGGCCATTGCTATGGCGATCATGACGGTGTTGATGATCGCCTTCTACCAACTGACGCTGGCGAGCACGCGGGTTGTTTTTGATACCGAGGCAAAGTTGAGGATCACTCGTGATGTGCGTACTTTTACTGGTGAACTTTCTCGTTCGGGTTTAAGTGCTTCCATTGCATACATCTATCCGAATAGAGACACGGTCTTGACTTCTGCGGCCCGGCTTCCAGAAGGCGGAACTGGTGACTTTGTCCTATTCATTCGTACTGAGCCATTTGATGATACCAATCCCAGTAGTTCAGTACACATTACGAGGTTAACGGCCTATATCCGTGAGGTGCCAGTCGGTGCATTATCAGGGCCAGTTGTCCAATACCGCCAAGACTTTGCCATGGATGAAAGTTCGCGGGTTAGTCGGTTGCCGACGGAAGAAAATCCACCTAACACGGCGGAGTCGATGGCCGCCGCCATGCTGCTAAATACTGAACCACGTGAAGTGCTTCAGTTGTCGCGTGGCCTTGCGAATGAGCGCCTGTTCATTAATTACGCTGGCCGAAGTGTCGTGGTCAACGGAGAGATCTTGCACGGTAATAACAACCGGCGGCTAACCAACACCTACAACTTCACCATCACACCAAGGGGATAAAACTATGTGTACTCGTAAAAATAAAAAACAAGGTTCTGCCCTTGCCGTAGTTCTTGTCTTTGCGATCTCTATCGGGGTTATCATCGCGTCCATCTTTAGGTACTCGATGGGGGAGGCCCGGATCAGTCATAGTAACCTCATGGTTAACGAAGCGCGTCTTGCCGCTGAAAGTGTCCTGGAACACGGAATGTCTCAGTTGAACAACCGTTTTCTGTCAAGTGCGGCGCTTGCCGAAGAGGAGTTTAATCCCCTGAACCCCGCTGCTCGCCCACTAATCTTGACGGAAAGGTTTTATGATATTTTTGAGAGCGCTGCGAATAGCCGAATCGTCTTGCCTGAGGGGCCCTATAATCCGGCTGAGTTTGCTTCTTACCCAACCGCCATTGTTGCAGGTCGGGTGCCGGCACTTTCGGCTGATGTGACGATTGATACGGCCATTCCAGGCGCGGAGCTTTCCACTTCAGTAAATACCAGGGCCGACGTCATTGAGGTACAGGTTTATGGAAAGGCTACAGTTAGGGATGCTCGCTTTGGGGAGCGCACCGCTTACGCCCGTCAGCGGATTCAAGTGCTCGAAGAGTCACTCTTTCGCTACGGAGTCTTTTACGATGGAGACCTAACTATTGCACCTGGGCCTACGATGACCTTTTCAGAAAATAGTTTGGTGCATTCTAACGGCAATATATACGTCAGATCAAACAACACATTGAACTTGTTTGGCCGCGTGACGGCTGCTGGTGACTTTTTCTACGGCCGCGAGGATGGAGAGGCCGGTAGCGGGAATGTCGTCATGAAAAACAATTTAACCGGACAGAATGTCAATTTGAACTCAGGTACGCCTGGCGGTTTCCTCGATTCGACGAGGACTAACTTCCGAGCCTTAGCCACTGAGTATCTCGATGGAAACCTGCAGACCAGAGAACACGATGTCGTGCGCCGAGATCCTCCCGGTTTTCAGGCCATGCGCGATATGTTTGAAAGCGAGGATGGCGGGAATTTTGGGTATCACATGATTATGCCGCCGTCGGCGCTGACAACGGGTACGGGAGATGAGGAAGCCGAGCGTATTTTGAGCACCGTGGAAGGAGTCAAGCTATCAACCCGCGCGGGCATGACTCTCGACTTTTCTTTCGATAGCTCTGGAGAGCCAGTTGTTACTGTGCTGACACACCAGCGAGACCCGATAACAAACCAGGCGATTCGGGTTGGTGGTGAGCTTGTTTATGAGCAGGTCGTCGTCCCCGCAGTCTATCAGTTTTGGACCCTTGAGCCTTATGAGCGGAGTGGAAGCACGATCGTTTCGGGGCTTTTTGATCAGCGTGAAGGCGGTGATGGAACGGGTAACTCGGACGGTGAAAAATCCCTGATTCGGATAGACATGGAAGCCTTGAAAAACTACTTGCATTCTTCACCGGGTGAGCTTGACGCAGATGATCAGCCCCTTTTTGGGAGTGGTGGAGCCAAGCATCCGAGCGATTTTTACAATGGAGGTATATATATTCAAATGCCCATGCAGGCACCAGATCTGAGTCGCACAGATTTTGTGGTTCCGGCAATCAGAAACTGGGCGGTTGATCTTTACAACGGAGAGGCCGTCCCTAACCCGGACTACCTTCGAGCTCCCGGTCGGACGCCAGCTTATGGCATGACCCTGGCGACAAACGGTGCACTTTATGTGACCGGAGACTTTAACGTTCCCGATGGGGACGGGAGTTCAAGCGCACCGGGTAATACGACAGATTTTGGCGTTAAGGAGGGGTCTGAAGCAGCCGTTGCCTTGGCTGCGGATTCTGTCACCCTGCTCAGTAACGCGTGGGATCGCACCAAAAGCCGTCAAAATTTGTCCAACCGTGTCGCAACAAATACCATTTTCTCAGCCGCTGTCATATCCGGGAACGTCTACGGTAACCTAAACACAGATGGGACTTATAGTAAATACAGCGGTGGTTTGGAGAACTATCCCCGGTTTCTTGAAGATTGGGATAACAGGACGGCAACGATCCGCGGATCATTTATCAATCTTTTCCGAAGTGAAGTTCAGATTGGCGGCTGGCCCGGCAGCACGACCTATAAACCTCCTCGGCGGGATTGGGGGCATAACACGATGTTTCTGACCGAGCGTCGCCCACCCATCTTTACCGGTATCCGTGGTTTTCGCCGTGTTTACTTTGAAGAGATCACCGAGCAGCAGTTCAACGACGGGATCGCCGCTTTCTACAACTGATTGGAAGCTTTAAGCGCCCCAGCCTCGCATGGCATCATTGGTGCCTGTCGCATTTCAAGCAATCGCACGGTTCTCCTGCCTCTCTCCAAGGCCCCCGTTTCAACGGGGGCCTTTTGCTTTTTGGAGGCTCGGACAAAACTGTTCGACAGATGAGCTTGAGCGACCCAAGCTCTCCCGTTTTTAATCATGAAGACGGACGCGATTTCAATTTACGATACCACCCTGCGCGATGGCACGCAGGGGGAGGGAGTTTCATTCACAGTCTCCGCCAAGCTGCGTGTGGCGGAAAAGCTGGACCAGTTCGGAATTGATTACATTGAGGGCGGCTGGCCCGGCTCCAACCCGCGCGATATGAGCTTCTTTGAGGAGGCCAAAAAGCTTAAGCTGAAGCACGCCAAACTCGCTGCCTTCGGCTCGACCCGCCGCGCTAAGGTCGCTGCCGCCGAGGATCCGCAGCTCCAACTGCTCTTGCAGGCGGAGACTCCGGTGGTCACGATCTTCGGCAAAACTTGGCTGCTCCATGTCACCGAGATCCTCCGCACCACGCCGGAGGAGAACCTCGCAATGATTGAGGATTCCGTTCGCTACCTCGTCGACGCCGGTCGTCAGGTGATCTACGATGCCGAGCACTTTTTCG
>REBV01000067.1 GCA_007692545.1 Puniceicoccaceae bacterium | reverse complement strand
GGGATACGGGATGCGGGATGCGGGATACGGGATGCGGGGTACGGGATGCGGGATACGGATCGATCTCGGAACCTGTATCCCGTATCTCATCCTACGGGACAGGGACGGCGTCGAAGATGGCGCTGACGAGTGTTTCACTGGAGATTTCTTCGGCTTCGGCCTCGTAGGAGGGGATGACGCGGTGGCGCAGCACATCCATGCCGATTTCTTTGATGTCCTGGGGCACGACGTAGCTGCGGCCCTGCATGAGCGCCCAGGCTTTGGCGGCCAGAGTGAGACTGATGGTGGCGCGTGGGCTGGCGCCGAACTGAATAAATTGGGCGAGTTCGAGCTTGTAGTCCGCGGGGTCGCGGGTGGCAAGGATCAGATCGACGATGTAGTCGCGGATTTTTGGGTCCACATAGACTTCGTTGACCAATTTGCGGGCCTCGCTAATCGCCTCGAGTGATGTCACGGCGTTGACGCTCAGGTTGGGCGTGGTGGATGACATCCGGTCGAGGATGAGGCGCTCGTCGGCTTTGCTTGGGTAGCCGACCTTGAGCTTGAGCATGAAGCGGTCGACCTGGGCTTCGGGTAGGGGGTAGGTGCCTTCCTGGTCGATCGGGTTTTCGGTGGCGAGGACGAGAAATGGCTCCGGCAGGGGGAAGGTCTCCTCGCCGATGGTCACTTGGTGCTCCTGCATCGCCTCGAGGAGTGCGCTTTGCACCTTGGCGGGGGCACGGTTGATCTCGTCGGCCAGAATCAGATTGGCAAAGATGGGGCCTTTGCGCGTGTGGAAGGTATTTTCCTTGGGGCTGTAGATGAGGGTGCCGATAATGTCTGCGGGGAGCAGATCGGGGGTGAACTGGATACGCTTAAAGTCGGCTGCGGTAGCGGCTGCAAGGGTGCGGATGCTTAAGGTCTTGGCCAGACCGGGCACGCCTTCCAGCAGGACGTGGCCATTCGCGAGAAGGCCGACCAGCAATCGGTCGACCAGGTAGTGCTGGCCGACGATGACGCGACCGATTTCTTCGCGCAGCGTCGGAATCCACTGTATCGCAGCGTCTAGTTTTTCCTGGGTCTCGGGTGATCTCGAATCTTGGCTCATAGGGCTTTTTTCAAAGTGTTGAATGTGTTGGTCGAATGAAATGACAAGGCAGGAAGCGATCTGTTTCATTGCAATCAGAATATTGCATTAGCCGGCGATATGTGCCTTAATGTCTCATTATGCTAGCAACTATTTTAATCGTCGATGATGAAAAAAACACCCGCGAGGGCTTGGGGCTTGCCCTGGAGGAGCACTACGAGGTTTACATGGCTTCGGGGGCCGAGGAGGCTTTTAACCTGATGGAGGCAGAGACCTTTGATGTGATCCTGACGGATTTACGCATGGCGGGGAAGTCGGGGTTGAAGGTAATTGACCGCGCGATCCAGCTGCCCAACCAGCCCATTTGCATTATGATGACTGCTTATGGCAACGTGGAGACTGCGGTGGAAGCAATGCGCCGGGGGGCCTTTGATTTTCTGACGAAGCCCGTGAGCTTGGAAAAATTGGAGCTTTTGATCCAGCGGGCGCTCCAGACGCGCCACATTGAAGCGGAGAATGTGGTGCTGCACGAGCGACTGGATAAGAAGTATAGTTTTGAAGGTATTGTGGGGAGTTCTCCCAGTTTGACTGATGTGCTGGACAAGGTAAAACTGGTCGCGCCCTCGAAGGCGACGGTTCTTTTGGAGGGCGAGACCGGCACGGGGAAAGAGCTGATTGCCCAGTCGATCCATCAAAACAGCCCCCGTTCCCGTCAGGCCTTTGTGCCCGTGCACTGTGCTGCGCTGGCGGCCAATCTGTTGGAAAGCGAGCTCTTCGGGCATGAAAAGGGGGCCTACACTGGTGCGACCGAGCGTCGGATCGGGCGCTTTGAGGCGGCCGACGGCGGGACGCTCTTTCTCGATGAGATCGGGGAGATCGATGCGTCGACCCAGGTCAAGCTGCTCCGCTTTTTGGAAACGCGCAGTTTCGAGCGGCTGGGCAGCTCCAAGCCGATCAAGGTGGATGTCCGTCTGGTCTGCGCGACGAACCGCAACTTGGTGGAGATGGTCAAGGCAGGTGAGTTTCGGGAGGATTTGCTGTATCGACTCAACGTGGTCACGATCCATTTACCACCGCTGCGTGAGCGCCCGGAGGATTTGCCGGTGTTGCTCCAGCACTATATGCACTATTTCGCCAAGGAGAACGAGCTTCCGGCAGCTGAACTAACGAAAGGCGCACTGCAACGGCTCCGTGCCTATTCCTGGCCTGGCAATATACGTGAGTTACGCAATTTCTGCGAAAACACGGTGGTCTTGAAGCGGGGCAGTCAAGTCACCGAGCACGATTTGGACGCGAAGTATACCAGCGATGGGCCAGATCAGCCAACGGCCCCGGATTTCTTATCCACCAGCCCATCACTCAGTAAGGAGGCCAACGAGAAGCGCCTGCTGAGAAATGCATTGATCAAGGCCAACGGAAACCGCACGCATGCGGCGAAATTGATGGGGATCAGTCGGCGGACACTCCATCGTAAGCTTGTTGAGTGGCCGGAATTGGATGTCGCCCACTAGTTGGGCTGTGTGCTCCTTATCGGTTGACTCTTCCCGCATAATCCGCAGTTGTCTGGTTTGCTTTCATTTTTTCTGCAAAACTGACTCAACCGTACACACGAAGACAAACCATGAAATTTGGCCACTCCCTCATCATCTCCAGCCTGCTTTGTTTTTCTACCTTGCAGGCCGAGGAGATACGTATTGCAGCTTCTGATCTACTGGCAAAGTTCATCGAGGCACCTTTGCTCAAATTTGGCGCCGAGCACGAGATCGTATTTGATATTGACGGTATCGGTAGTTTGCCCGCACTGGACCGCTTACGTGCAAATGAGGTCGACTTGGCGATTATCGCCGTGCCGAGAGGCAGCGAAGTCCCGCGCGATGAGTTTAATATTTTTCCCTTTGCCTATGATGCAGCGATCGTGGCGGTGCATGAGAACAATCCGCTCATTGAGATCAGCCTTGCCCAGTTGGCTGGTATCTTTGGGAGTAATGAAGAATCAAACTTTAATACTTGGGGGGATCTTGGGCTTTCCGGTTGGGGCAATCGAAGCATTAAGATGCTTTCTGGAGCTGGAGGAGATAGCATTGCTCTGGAGTTGTTTAAACACTCGGCCTTTCGGCAGGGCACCATGAAATCCAGTGTTACCGTGGTTTCTCCACGGGAAGTTGAGGGCCTGATTGGCTCCGACGCTTCATCCATTGCGATCCTGTCGAAGATGCCGACTCAGCAAAACGTAAAGGTATTAATGGTATCGCCGGATGCGCGATCAACTGCGTTCGGCCCTTCCAACGATAATGTTCACTATGGGGACTATCCGATACGCCTGGCTTTTTACATAGCCTATAACCAGCGCAACAGCTCTCGGCTCGAACGTGTCATTCGGGCTCTGCTCGGAGATGAGGTCGCAACGAGTCTCAGGAGTCATGATATGCTGCCACTCCCGGATACCGTGCGCCAAAAACTGCTGGCTGATCTGGATTTTGAAGAATAGGCACTCAAAACGATTAATTAAATCGTCGGGTGAAAATTTCTCAAAAAACGCGTTGACATGAGATGATCATTGTAAATTGTCTGCGTCTCTCACAACAAAAGCGAGCGTAGCTCAGTTGGTAGAGCACTACCTTGCCAAGGTAGATGTCGAGAGTTCGAACCTCTTCGCTCGCTCCATTTTTAGAACCTCTAAGTCTTTGAGACTTAGAGGTTTTTTATTCTAAACGGCTTAATCCCTTTGAATGGCTTCGGCAGGAATACGAACGGAGGCCCAGTCTTCGATCTCAAGGATTTCCTTCAAGCCTTTGATGGCCGCTGCTTCATCTTTAGTTTCGAGGGCGGAAAAGACGGAGAAAGCGGGCTCCTTGCGTTCGCCGAAGGGTTTATCGGGCTCGGGCAGGGTGCGGAGACCGACTTTGAGTCCGCCTTCCAGTGGGTGGTCCACCCAGCGGTGATAATGGAAGGTCTCGACCGAGGGTAGCTGTGTGATTTTAGCCCAGGTGTAGGCGATGGCAGCGGCTTTATCCAGGAAAGACTTTTCCGAATAGTCCGGGGTGTGGTAGCCCTGCTCGGATAGGAGGACGGTGCGTGGCTCTCCGTTGTAGAGGAAGTGCTCCTGGTGAAGGTAGGCATCCAGCACTTCGATATTTTTCGGGGTAATGTAGCGGCTGCTAAACGAAGGGGTGGCGAGGGTGTCCTCCCAGGTGCGCGGCCGGAGCAGGCTTTGCGGATAGGGGTGGTAGGCGACGCCCCATTGGTAGTCGCCGGTTTTTTGGGAATAGAGCACCAGTCGATCAAGTAAGGCCCTCGGCGCATAGGTGCGGAAGGAATCGACCGGTGAGTAATCCCAGCTATGAGTCAGCGAAATAAAGACCTCTGCCGTGGGGTTAAAGCGGCGGGCTTCCAGATAGGTGAGGCGCATGGCTTTTTCGTAGGCATCGAGGTAGGTGGACATGGGCTCTTCGCCCATATTCGTCCAAACCCAGCCGTAATCGACTTCATTGAAGACAATCCAGTGCGAGATCCAGCCGTGCTCGCGGTCGGGGCGACTGTAGCGCTCTGCCAGGAAGGAGACAAGCGCGCGGTAGGCATCCGTAGCTTCTGCGGTCGTCATATTGCCCATGGCGTAGATGCCAGCCGGATTGTAGTCGGGGTGCACCAGGATCCCTGCGTTATTATCCACCAGCAAAATCGCGCTGATGACGATGTCACGCTCCGTCATCCAGCGGATTTTATGGTCAAATT
>REBV01000242.1 GCA_007692545.1 Puniceicoccaceae bacterium | reverse complement strand
GGGCAAAACGAGACATTGACGCCCGCGCATAGTTATTTATAGCTTATGGCTATTAGCTTTTCTGGTAAAATATGGGGACTTCGGTCCCGTGGGTCGGCGGGCAAGTCTGCATTGTTCGGGGTGCTCCTGTTGCTGCTTGCTGCTGGAGCGGCTCTTTTTGTGTTGGCTCCATCCGACGCCGGCAGCCCGGAGACTGAGGCGGCCCCGTCGATCCTTTTCCTGGCCGGTCCACCCAGTCATGCGGCGGACGAGCATCTCTTTGAGGAAGGCTCGCAGCTGTTGGCCGACGCGCTGGAGGCGAGTGGTTTTCGGGCGACGGTTTCCGTCGGTTGGCCGGAGGACGCCTCCCTGGTGGAGAATGCTATCGCGTTGGTCCTCTTCAGTGATGGACTCGGGGATCATGTGGCCAAGGGGCAGACGGCAGCGCTTCGCCGCCATGTTGAGGCGGGGGGCGGTCTGTGCGTACTTCATTTTTCACTCGAACCCGATGGTCCGGACATGGCTGCACTCTTTGAAGAGGTTTTGGGCGGTTATTTTGTTGTCGATTATTCGGTCAATCCTATCTGGAAGCTGGAAGAGCCCCTGTTGGGTGATCATCCGGTAACCAGCGGGGTGCGGATGGAGCCCGTTGTCGATGAATGGTACTACCATTTGCAACTCAGCGATGCGGTGATTCCCGTTTTGCAGGGGCATCCACCACCAGACAGCCTGGGCGACGACGGGCCCCGCTCCGGTAATCCCTACGTGCGCCGCGCTCTGGCCGACGGGGTCCCACAAACCCTTGGCTGGGTCCATACGACGGACAGCGGTGCGCGGACCTTCGGCTTCACGGGCGGGCACTACCATGTGAACTGGAACGACGACGGATTTCGTCGCCTCGTCCTGAATGCCATTGTTTGGACCGCGCAGAAGCCCCTGCCGGAGGACGGGATCGATTCAAGCATCGAGCCCCTGGTGCGCTACGCGACCATCGATATTGCCATCGCCCGCGACGATCCGGCCGATGTCCGGCGTCACCTCGCGGCCAATCCGGAAACACTCAATCAGGGCAAGCACCCGAACCTGACTCCGCTGCACCAGGCGATCCTGCGCCAGCGTCCCGAAATCGCCGCCCTGCTGATCGAGGCGGGTGCCGATACCAATCAGGTGGATCAGAATGACCGCACACCGCTGCATCTGGCAGTGGATCGGAATCTGGCTGAAATTGCCCGTATCCTGATTGAGCGTGGTGCCGATTTGAGTGCGCTCGATTCCAAAGGCTGGACCGCCCTCCACCATGCTGCCGCCAGAAATAATTATGTCCTGTCAAAACTTCTGATTGAGGGAGGCCATGACGTCACCCAACTGAGTCGTCTGGGGGGCACGCCGATGCATGAGGCGGCGCTTCAGGGGGACGCGAAATTACTACAAATGCTGCTGGATGCGGGCGTGGATCCCAGCGTCGTTTCCTCGACCGGTGTGACGGCTCTGGATATCGCCCAAGACGTCGGCAACGAAGCCGCCATTCGATTCCTGAGCGAAATTGAATAGGCTCCACCCAACCACTACCAGGTGCACTCAGGGTCGACTGTTCGTCCAGCTCACCAAATCTTCTGATTGCTGGACTTGATGGAAGCGTGAGCCACTTGAGGATGAGTTCGTGCTATGCTCAGTCATTGCTGAACCAGCCGCGCCGCCAGAAATAAAACAGGATCACACCGGTGACGCTGAGCATCAGTCCGATGACGGCGGGGTAGCCCCAATACCAGCCGAGCTCCGGCATGTTCCAGGGCGAGACCTCGGGATCGAAGTTCATCCCATAGATGCCGACGATGAAGGTCAGGGGAATGAAGATCGAAGCAAACATCGTCAGCACCTTTACAATCTCATTGGTTCGCTGACTAACGGTGGAGACGTAGAGCTCCATCTGACTGGAAGCGAGTTCACGAAAAGTTTCGACCATATCCATCACCTGAATGGTGTGGTCATAGCAATCCCGCAGATAGATGCGCACTTGTGCGCCAATGAGACCTTCGTCCTCAAGCCGTAAGCATTGATTGACCATCTCGCGGAGTGGCCATACGGCGCGCCGCATGACGAGGAGCTCGCGCTTGAGGACGTGCATCTGTTGCGGAATCGAGGGTGACGGCCGGTCGAGCAGCTCGGCTTCGAGGTCGTCAAGGCGCTGGCCGATCGCCTCGAGCGGCTGAAAGTAGCCGTCGATGACAGCGTCCAACAGTGCATAGGCGAGGTAGTCAGTGCCCATCGTGCGAATCCGCCCGTTGCCGCGCTCAAGACGCTCGCGCACAAGGTCGAAACAATCGCCCTCCTGCTCCTGAAAAGTGAGGACAAAGTTTGGTCCGACGACGATGCTCAACTGCTCGTGCATCAGTGACTCACCCCCGTGCAGCATCCGCAGAACCAGAAAGAGTGAAGCTTCGTAGGTTTCGACTTTTGCCCGTTGCCCCAGGTGCACGATGTCCGAAACAACGAGTGAGTGGAGATTGAAGTAGTCTCCAATTTGTTGAATAACGCCGCCGTCGCCGATGCCGTTCACGTTGATCCAAACGACGCCCTCTTTCTTCTGGAACGTGCGCAAATCGTCGATAGAAATATTTTTTGTGCTTTGATAGCTGTCGGACGTGTAGTGGATCGAGTTAATCGTCGGCTTCGGCAGTGAGTCGTCTCTCACCAATACCCCCGGAGCCGAGCCTACGGGTGGGCGCTTACCGATGTGGAGCAAGTGCCGCAGTGGGCCGGTTAGTTTTCTGGCGGAGACGGAGAGAAGGTGGTCGCTCAGGTTTTGCATGGTGTCCAGTGGTAACTCGACCAGTCGTGCCGATCTGGAATCAGGTTGTCACATGCATGCATGAAGCGCAAGATTAAGACGTGGCAGTAAGTCGCTGATTCAAAGTAGCTCACGCTTCCAGCGTGTTGTGCTACAGGGAGAAACACGCCCCTCATGACTTCGTCTCGGACTTGCCCTATCACACCTTGCAGGGACTCAGCGAGTTTCAGGTCGCCCTTTGCGTCAAAATCCAAGGAGCGGATCGGGAAGGGGATGAGAAATTGGATTAGGACTAAGAGTAAGAGTAAGAGTAGGAGTAGGATTAAGATTAGGAGTAAGAGTAAGATTAGGAGTAGGTCTAGGAAGATGGATTTTGTCTTAATTGATTATGATTTACGTTCGGTGCCCGGCGACTGCCTTCCAAATGGCGGCGGCGACTGTGATCACGCCGATGATGGGCAGCGTCAGGGCGAAAGGGGCCTCAAGGCTTTGAAGTGTGGCCGCTGTGGTGGCGGCCCAGAGTAGAGGAATTGGAAGGAGTAGCAGCAACCATACAGGGCGGGCGCAGATCAGGGCGATGCCCAGCAAGCAGCAAACGGTGGGGTCGGGAGCCAAACCGAAATACTCCACAGCTTTCCACCCGCGATCGGCCAGAAGCCCGAGCGCGGGGTAGAGCGCCAGACCAAAGGCGGCGATGGCGACTCCGGCCAGGCTGTGGCCTTTAAGGAGGGGTGCCTGCCCGGGTTTGCTGACAAAACCCCAGGCGAGAATCAGCAGGACCTGCAGCAGCAGCGCCCAGCCGAAGAATTGACCCACCGGTGTGAGTTCCGCGTAGAGCTGTAGATGAAATGTGATGGCGCAGGCCGCGACCGGAATGGCCAGGCCGACCGCCACGGCGCGGATCTTCCCCCTGCACGCCAGTAAGATCAGGGCGATGCCCAGCGCCAGCATCAGCAGGTGGGCGGGCCACCATGCCTCAAACTGGCGCTCGAAGAGGCGGAAGTACGTTTCGTCCGTAAAAGGGATGAAATCCTGGACCGAGTAGCTGCCCGAATCGGCGAGCATGCTCATAGATTTTCAACATATTGGATCATGCGCTGCCGGGTCGCCGCGTCCGGCATGCGCCCGAGCCGGGCTGCCATGTTTTCCTGCATGTGTGCGACCTGGCTGGTGGCCGGGATGGCACAGGTAACCGCCGGGTGGGACACGATGAACTTGAGCAGAAAATCCGCCCATGTCCGGCAATCGATTTCTTCGGCCCAGGCGGGCAGCGGGGCATTTTTCCGTTTCAGTCCCTTGATCAGGTCGCCACCGTCGTAGGGGCGGTTGGCGATGACGGCGATGCCATGGTCTGCCGCCGCTGGCAATAGCCGGTTCTCGACCAGACGGTGAGTGAGGTTGTAGGTGAGTTGGACGAAATCGAGGTCCTCGCTGCGCATGATGTTTTCCAGCTCTTCATGTCGGCGCCCGTGGGAGGTGGTGATACCGATGTAGCGAATTTTTCCTGCTGCTTTCATTTCCCGCAGGGTGGCGAGGTGTTCCTGCCATGTCACGAGGTTGTGAATCTGCATCAGATCGAAGGTATCGACCCCCCACAAAGCAGCGGACTCGGCTGTCTGGGCCCGGGTTTCGGAGCCGTCGTGGGTCCAAATCTTTTCGGCCGAGAAAAAAGTTTCGGGAATCCTGCCCATTTTCTTTAGCGCGTAGCCCACGACTTCGCGGGCGGAGCCATACATTGGGGAATTGTCGACCATGCCGCCACCGTTGTCGAAAAAGGCTTCGAGTACTTGGGTGCGGGCATCGCGCAGGGCGGTATCGCTACCGACATTAAAGGTGCGCCAGGTGCCCATGCCGATCACCGGCAGTTTCTCGCCGGAGGCGGGGATCTTTTTCAGCAGCGCTTCAGGGCCACGGGCGAATCCGGCGTAGGGTGAGGCGACCAGGGCTGCGGCTCCGGTGCCCATGAGTTTGAGGGTTTGTCTGCGGGATAGATTCATGGCGCGGGAGGGTTGCCACTACTGTGAGAGAGATTTGCCACAACAATCCGCAAGCTAGCATTCGAACTCTGCTTGGTCAAACGGATTAGGGGTGAAGGTCAGTAAAGCGTGTATTCTGAGTCGTATTCGGGTGCCAGGCTGGGGACGGCAGTCTCCGCTTGCAGGCTGCGGGCGAAGCCGGCCGCGACCTCGGCCTCGCCGTGGGTGACGAAGATCCGCTGCGGTTTCGTCTGCATGGCACCGATCCAATGCAGCAGTTCCGACTTTCCGGCATGGCCGGAGAAGCCACCGATCTGCGCCACCTGGGCACGCACGGCACGCTGCTCGCCGAACAGACGCACCGTCTTCGCACCGTCCACAATGATGCGTCCCAGCGTCCCGTTTGCTTGATAGCCCACGAAGAGGATCGTGTTTTCGGAGCCTTCCATGTTGGCTTTTAGGTGGTGTTTGATGCGTCCACCCGTGCACATCCCCGAGCCTGCGATGATGATGACTGTCCCGCGAATTGAATTGATTGCCTTGGACTGCTCCACCGTCCGGATCAATTTGAGTGAGGGGAAATCGCAGGGGTGCTTACCCCGGCTCAAACGCTCCAGTGTCGCCTCATCAAAGAGCTCCGGGTGCCGCCGAAAAACATCGGTGACCCGCACGGCCATCGGGCTGTCGACCAACACCATGGTTGGCGGTATCCGCTTCTGCTCCAGCAACTCGCCGAGGTAATACATCAATTCCTGTGAGCGCTCGACCGCAAAACTCGGTATGATGACATTGCCCCCTTTGCGATGTGCCTCGTTCACTACCTCAGCCAGTTGGTCATGGATCGTTTCGCCGGCCGGATGCTCCCTGTCACCATAAGTGGATTCCATCACCACATAATCCGCGCCCTCGGTAAAGAGAGTCGGGTTGCGCAGGATGGGCACATCGCTGCGCCCGATATCACCGGAAAACAAAATTGTGCGTGTCTCGCTGCCCACCTGTACCTTCAATAGAATACTCGCCGCTCCCAGAATATGGCCGCTCTCGAAGAAAGTGGCCTCAAACCCTTCGGCGATCTGCACCGGCGTCCCAAAGTTGACATAGGACATCATAGAGCCGACATGCTCGGCATCCCCAATCGTAAAGAGCGGCACCACCGGATGCTTGCCCTTACGGCCTTCCTTCTTGTGTCGCTTCTTCTTAAAGGCCACGTCTTCTTCCTGGAGCTTGGCGCTGTCGTTCATTACGATTTTGGCAATGTCGCCCGTCGCTGCCGTGCAGAAGATCTTCGCGCGCAAGCCATCCTTACCCAGCTTCGGCAGCAAGCCGCAGTGGTCGAGGTGGGCATGGGTCAACAAAACCGCATCCAGCTGGCTGGGGGGCACTTTGAAGTCCTGCCAATTCCGCTCCAGCAGGGATCGCTCCTGGTAGTAGCCGCAGTCAATCATGACCCGCCGGTTATTGGCTTCCACCACATATTGCGAACCGGTGACGTTACACGCAGCCCCCAGAAAACGAATTTTAATGCTCATAGCGCTTGGGTCTCCATTGGGATTTACATCGCATGCTAGATGCCTCCGCCCGACATAGCAAGCCTCGCCAAGCGGAATCGTTTGGGGCCAGCGCTATGAAGTTCCCCAACAGGTTTAATCAGGCGGGCAGTTGGCTTGGGCGGTGGCAATGCCGTCTTTCAAGGCAGCTCCTCCCAAAGCAGTCGGTGGAGTTATTTTTTTGGAAACTTCATACAAAGTAGTGCACGCTTCCAGCGTGTGATTTCATGCGGAGAATCACGCTGGAAGCGTGAGCTACTTTGATACCGGCAGCGGCTGACCGCCTCTTGGCTGCTCTGTGGGTTCATGGCGCTGGCTTTCGGGATCCGGTCCGGGGGCGAACCGATGGTCCGCTGGGATGCCCCGACCGGAATTGCTACTTTCAACCAGCTCTTTTAGGCGACTTTATCTCTCTTCTAAAACCAACTTCGCGGCTGTGGTCGTGAACCCGTACGCAGTTTAGGTCAGGCCTTACCGCAAGGGCCTGCCCTAGGCTAATAAGCATAAGCGACTCCGAGGCGGAGATTTCGACCCGCCAGCGGTGCGCTGTCTTTGACGAAGGAGGTGTGGCTGCGGGCTTCGTTGTCAAAGAGGTTATCGACCCGCAGAAAGACAGTGCCTTGCCCGGTATCACCAAAACGATACGCTGCATTCAGGCTGGTCAGCTGATAGCCTGCGGTGCTGGTTTCATTCGCGGCGGTGCGGTCCTGGGAAAAGATGTAGCGATGGCGCGCCCCGATTTCGATCGGCCAGTTGCGGTAAATGACTTCGGCACTCAGCCGGGCGGGCGGAATACGTGAAAGATTCTCCCCACTGGAGCGCTCGCTGGCGCGGACAAGATCGCCACCCAGGGTCAAGTCCAGGCTGTGTGATTCCGAGCTCAGGGCATGATAGGTCAGGCTGCCTTCCAGGCCGTAGTAATGCGCATCGACTTGCTGGTAGCGCGTGACATCGATAAACTCTCTGCCAATAAAGCTGTTGTCCACATCCTGACGACGGACGATGTCGTAGCTGCCGTCGTTATTTTCAAAGGCGAGCTCATCCGTGCGGCGCAAATTAATGAAGTTATCAAAGCGCTGATAGAAAATGCTGCTCTCGGCAGTAAACCGCTGTGAGCTATGACTCAGCCCGACATCGATCCCTATACTGTCTTCGGTCTTAAAATGGGAGCCGTCGAGGGCATCGCTGCGCTCGAAGGCAAAGGTCCCGATGTGAGGGCCGTCGGCATAGAGCTCCTGAGCGGAAGGCAGGCGCTCGGTGTAGGAGAGGTTGAGACTGAGCGTGGTCGTATCATTCAGCGGGCGGATGAATCCGAGCGAGCCGCTGAGGCCATAGTCGCTGAAGTTATCCGGCTTCCCGGTGGCTGCGGGCAATGCATCGCGGTCGAAGCCGGAAACTGTGATTCGCTGAGCCTCCACCCGTGCGCCAAACTGCAAGGTCCACTCCCCCACGGGTAATTCTTCGAAGAAGAACAAGCCCGCCTTGCGCGTCCGGTTGGGTCGAATAAAAGCCTCATCGCCTATCGCACTGAATTTGCTCTGACTGAATTGAGCACCGATCGCGCCTTCCAAATTCCCCAGCCAGGGCACGTGCTCGATTTCGACGCGCCCTTCGAAGGCTTGGTTGCTAAAAGTCGTGCCGACTTCTCCATCTTCCAATTCGTCGTGCTCGTAGTCCGACCAGCCGAAGCGGAAGCGCAACTCCTCGGCCCAACTGAAGGGCTCAAGCAGCGCCAGCAGAGCGTCCACCCGGATCTGCTCCACATCGATCTCCACCCGATCATCCAGCTCACGCTCGATGATCAAGGATCCATTCGGGGCTACTCCGGCGACATCGTTCTCCGTCTCAAAGCCGATGCCATAATTTGTATTGAAGCCTGAAAGCGAGATGCCCGCTACGATGTGGTCCTGAATATAAGAGAGGCCACCCGACCAGTCTTGCGTCCGCACAAAGCTGTTTTCCAGCGTCCCGGTGGAGCGCCCCTCGTTCAGTTCGGGGTCGGCATTGGCCGCTCCGGGGATGTCAATATCGCCATGTCGCCGGACCAAGCCGGTCAAGCTCCACGTCATGGGGCCGATATCGCCCACCGCATAGCCGGCATGCGTCCACCCGTCGGCCGCTGAGCTGTATTCGGTTCTAAGTGTTCCCGTGAGGTCCGCCCCGGCCCGCTGCCGGGCAATCCGCCGGTTGGTGGCGTTGATCACCCCGCCCACCGCATTACTGCCATAGAGTAAGGTGGCAGGCCCCCGCACCAACTCGATCTCCTCAATCAAATGCGGCTCCAGGGCAACTGAGTGGTCGTGGCTCCCGACCGAGGCATCCAGGGTATCGATGCCGTTACTCAGGATACGAATGCGGTCGTTACTAAAACCACGGATAATCGGACGGCTCGCGCCCGGAAAATAGCTGGTGCTGGAGATCCCCGGCAGCCCTTCCAGGGTTTCACCAATCGAGGTCTCGAGGCGGGGGGCCAACTCAGCCGCATCCAGAAACAAGGTCGGCTGCGCAAAATCTTCGGCCAGACTCCGGAATTCCAAAGTCCGCAGCTCAAAGGTATCCAAAACCTGAACAGGCTCAGCCGCATCCGACTCACTCTCCGCCCCCAGCGGAAGCGCAGTCACCATCACGGTGCAGAAGCAGCAGCGGATAAATTTGAAAAATAGCGGGTTCTTTTTTATAGAAAGATGAATTAACATCTGGCCATCCAAATTATAGTGTTTGCACTGCGTCAATATCTTTTTTGATTAATCAAAGTAAATTATTTGAAAAGCACGTTTTCCTAAGCCGGATTCTAACTACCATGGCCTGAGTTGACGCCCTTTAAAATCAGGGGAAATACGATCTTTCAGACTCAAAGAGCGCACCGCATTACTCGATTCCATGCGTAATGCTAGCTTTAAGGAAAATCAACACGCACCCGGAAGAAAGCAGTGGGCGGGGTCGTATTCGGAAAAACGATGCGGCGAGTTTCCACGGTGCCTATGCTACTGAAGAGTTGATCCTCACTATCGAAGCCGAGGGCGGCTGCGCCCACCGGGTGCCAGGTTTGCAGATCGGTCGAGATTTCGGGAGTCACGCTTGCCCCCGTCGCGGAAGTCTCGACGGTGTATTGAAAGCCGCCCCCGGTTTCAGTCACCACCCAACGGGGTAATTGATCCACCGCCGGCTTCGAAGGGTCGAGGGCCAGCGCGTAGGCGACGATGTTGGGTGCACCATGCCCGTTGGCATCGTCCATCGGCGAACCGGCCAAACTACCGGCAGGCAGATTGGCTGCATTTTCCCAATTATGAGCCCAAGTCTCATAGCCTAGACCGACAATCGCTTCCAGCTCGACCGGCAGCCCGGTCGGCCACCAACGGTCTAGGTTCCGGGGCCGCGCAACGAGTAGTGAGGTGCCGGCGCTGGGCGGCGAAAACACATAATTCGCGCCGGGTGCCAGCGTCGCTTCTTCGACGAGCTCGACCGTCGCGATGTCTTCAAAGGTGATCGCGTCGACATACCAGCCAACGCCGTCGCTGGTCTGAGTATAACGACTCCCCCCGGCGAAGTGATAGTTGAAGCGTATCAGCACCAACTGACCGGCGAACGCAGCCAAAGAGACCGAGCGGGCTTGAAAGCTGGATTCGCCGGGGGAAGGACCCGTGCCCGCTTAACTGTAGACAGGCGTCCAGGAGGCACCGCCGTCGGGCGAAACTTCGACCCGAGCGACTTGGCCATCAGTGGCCCATCCGAGACGACTTCTGAAATGGAGCGCCGCAGCAGGGCCGGGTCGAAAGGTCTCCAAATACTCCAGAGTCTGGTCGGCCGGGCTGGGATGGGCCAAGCGATACGCGCCGCTGCCTGCATACTTCACACTGGTGGAGAGTGCGGAATAGCCATCAGATGTGCCATCGCTGACCCGCGAGAGGTCGTTAGCGCCGTCGGCTGCGGCAGGCGCGGCGGACAGTACCTTGATCTCAAAGGAGGTGGCCCCCGCAACTGGCGAGATGGCATAATAATTGGCTTGGCCCACCGCCGGGGCCGATGCACCGATGGGGGTGGGCGGTGTGTATTCAAGCGCAAGGTCGACTTTGTAATTAATCCCCGCAGGGAGGTCCACGACGAAGCTTTCTACCAGAGAAGGGGCTAGCATGGTCAGCTCCCGCAAGCCTGCAGTCGAGGGTCTTGGCAGGGTGTAGCCCCCGGCAGAGGCGGTGGTGGTGTAATAGCTGCCACCATCGATGTTTACCTCAATGCCGCCTATCCCCTCACCGGGATCGTAGGCTCCATTGTTATTGAAATCGTAGTAGGCGACACCCACGACAAAGGGCCAGGGTGTGGCGTTACTCGAGCCAAACTTTTGCGTGGCCATGAGTGCATTCCAGTTGGTCTCGCCGGAAAAAAACTGCCCGAGCAGTATCCCCAGTCCGATTTCGCGGTGGCCGCCATTGCAGATATTCACGCGGTGGCCGGGACTGATAAAAAGGCCATTGTGACGGCCATGGGTGTAAGCCTCGGGATCGACCGTACCGGTGGTGCCGCCCCAAGAGATGTTTTCACCCGCCCCGCTGGGATAGCCAGCCGCCAGAGCCCGAGCGGACGGGTTGGAGTCGCCCTCGCCTGTGTGCGAAAAGATATCGTTGTCCAGCATCCATTGGGAATGCCCGCGCGAGGCATCGATCAAAAAACGGTGCGAGCCAAGCGGCTGTTTAGGCGTGTCGGCAATCGTTCCAGGAGTAAGATTTTCGTTGAGATCGATTCCCAGTCGGGCGGCCTCCGCTCCGGGGTCGGCACGGGCGCGGTTGACCAACTCCAGCATGAGCTGCTCATAGTCGGTAGGATCACCATGATCGTAGAAGATTAAACCGCCCTCGGATAATCCCTCCGCCAAAGTCTGAAACAAGGCTGGCGTCTCCTTTGGCAGATAGACCGGCTCTCCTAGGCCGCTAGTGACTGCGGGTGCGGGAGCTATCTCCAGCCCAGTGGCTGTGTCCGCCGTGAGGGTTGTGGTGAAGAGGAAAACCGATCCTCCCCATAGACCGACCAGCGCTAACAGGGAGGTTTGGGATTTCTTCATCTTTCAACGAATACTCGCATCCGAAACTCAAAAAAGCGACCCAAAAAACACGAGTCCGCTATCGGACAGGTGCAATTTTAGGCAGGTGCCTGGATCTCAAGACTTATGAAACCACGCTGACTGCGCCAGGGCAATAATTACACCGGCAGTTAGTATCACCGGAGCATCTGCGGCGAGAATATCAAGAGGGTCTTGAATTGCGCCGTGCGTATCTCGCTAAGCGATTTCGCAAGCCAGGATCTGTGGTGCCCGAAATTCCTCCTCCTAGCCAGAATCCAATTTCACCAACATTAACATCAACACAATCCAGTCATGCCACCCGAACACGAAAATCCTTACCTGGCCGCATTGCACGAGCTGCTAAAGCAGCATTTTCGTTCATTGCATCAGCCGCTGAAAAACTTGTCCGGCTGGCTCGAAGCTTTGGAGGTCGAGGCCGTGAAGGGTAACCAATTTCAAGAAGAAAGGGCACTCTTGGTCGAGACCAGCAAAAAGGAGAAATATTGACTCCATTACGCCCAGATTGCCACAGTGGCAATTCTGCCGAGGAACACTTCAGGAGGATGGCTTCAGGGAAGCGCACTATCCCAAGGGGCAGAGCAGATGATCGTAATCTGCCTGACACAGCCGTTGAACAACGCGATCATAGCAAGCATTCACCGGAGGGGTTCAACCCGGATCGTTGATCCGAATAAAAAATTATCGGTCGTAGACTCCGTTCCGTTCGATGCGAACAAGTTGGCAATGACTATCGCGAATGCGATCAATCGCCGAGGTTTTGGATCGCCGCTATTCGGGTTTTGAGTGATCGAGTCCATGATTATGCTTACACTTCGACCTGGAAATAACTCAGTGGCAGATTGAATTCGTTGCCCAACCGGCTCAGATATTCCGCATTTTGTTTTGTCAACTCACCCCGACCGACGATGACTAATTCATTCGGCTGGCGACCTTTTCGGGGTGGATAATAGGCGTATTCCAGAAGTTGCCCCATCGCCTGGCGGATGACACTCCGGGGATCCAGGTCGGTTTTGATCTCGTAGTAAATGACCTCTTCGCTGGTTTCGACTCGGACATCGACATAATCCTCCTCGCAGATGATTGACTCGGCTGGGTATGTTTTACGGAGCTCGTCCACGAGCTTAGCTTGTATTTTTTGGTGCTCGGGCGTGAACTCGACAGGCTTCGTTCCCTTGCGAAAGAGCTTCCTGACTTCCGGTGCATCATGGGTGCCTCTTCGTCTGGCAACAGCCTTCTCGACGGTTTCTCGCTCATTGTGATCGAACTTGTAGAGCATGTAACGATGACGATCTTTGAGCCACTGGGTATCCTCTAAATAGGTTTCGGCAGGATACAAATCGACGTCCTTTACTTTAAACCGGACGTTCAAAATGTGGGGTGCCCAGTCGGTGCTTACCAATGCTTCTGCATTACCTCCAATGGCACTGATTTCCTGCTGCATTGTGTCGAACCAACCTTTCGCCTTAAACACCCTGACGGCGTCCTGCGCCTGACTTTCGGTGAGCCCTTCGACCTGATTGATGGTAGCAATGAGCCGGGCTTTTCTGTTTGGGTCTATCGTGTATAGCGTAATATCGAGATTCTTGCCTGCGTAGGTTTGGTTCTTGGTGTTGAACCCCTCGATGAAGGCATATCGCCAACCGTCGATCTGCCATTTTTCCCGGAATAGCCAGTCTTCGTGACCGAACTTGTTTTGAGCGTTGTAGGTGCCTCCGGCCTCCTGCTTCGCGGCGTCACCCGTTGGCCGCTCCCATCCGCTTGAGTTGTAGGCGATGCGCGCAAGGCGGTGGTCGCCACTTGATGTGTCCAAGTTATACTGAGGAGGGCCTCGACGGATCACGCAGTTACCATCATCGTCATAGGATTCGATGTGCCAGGGTTCTGGATCAAGGCTTCTGGCCTGAACCGGAGAAACGCCCTCCTCACGTTCTTCCAAGGGCGGACCATCGACGATGATGACTCGGATGGGAAGCTTTCGGTTGTTCGCTGCCTGAAAGGCATCATCCATTTCACCAGCACGCTTGCGCTGCATGGGTTTCCACAGCCGAGGCGTTGCGTTGATCTCACGATAATTGAGTTCTTGGTAGAGTCCGTGCCCGTCCTCTTTCATCTGCTCCAGCCAGAGGCACAAAACAACAAGGTCATCTTGTATGAATGCCCAATTGTAACAATACTTGGGGTTGGCCGCGGGTATTGTCGGGCGTTTGTAATTTGCCCAGTCCGATACATCCATGCCTGCGTCTTGAAGCAGGTCGTAGACGTGGCGCTTTTCAGTGGGTTTGAGTTCTTCCATCATAGTTTACAGTATTTTCATCCCCTCAGGTATTCCAAAATAGGACACTAAACTAATTGTGCCATCATCCGGCATTGACTTTAGAATAACCTCATTGAGTCCTTCAGGTTGGTCTCCGAAATCGAGCATCCTGAAAGTTTCCCCCTCTCGAACATCGATTGATTTCAGCGTACCCAGAACTTCGACAATGAGTTGTTTGAGCTCTACATGCCGTGATTGAAAAATTTTCCGGATACGCAGACTGGTATTAACCAAAAACTGGGCATATTCGATCGATCCAGAACAGTCGCCTAAGATAAATAACGGCGATAGATTGTAACCGTCAAATTTCGGATGATCCAAGCCATCGCGTAATTGCTTAATCGAATTAACGCTTTGCTCCCACGATGTAGAGTATGGAAGAAACTCCTCGTCATGCTCCGCCCAATTCTTACCGTCACGGGTTAGCTTGAACAGGTTCTTAAAACTCGCGACCTCCCGGCCCACAGGTCCTTTCTTTTGTGTGATCGCAGATTCGCCAAGGGTAAGAATCATGGCACTTTGCGTTGCGCCAAAAACGGCTGCAATTAGGTTTGCGAATCGGTATGGATCGACGGTGCATTCCCGGGCGAACTGGCGTGCATCTCTCAAGTGACGAACAAGGTCCGAAGGTGGAGTAAATTCAATGTGTGAACACGCTATGGGTAGTTCTACTGGCTGGATAACCTGGAGCGTGCTCAACAGGAATGGACGGATATGCACATAGAAAGTTCCCGCCTCTTCTTCTGGTTGAATACCGACATCGAACTGTCCTAACTCGGGGAAAAGTTTTCGCGCTCTGTCAGCGATTGGCGAGGCTTCATCGAGCGATTGCAGCTTCCAGTTTTCCAAAATTTCGGAGATTAAATCTGCTCGTTTAGACGTCCACCACTCGATGAGTAATGACGCATCAAAATTTTCGAGAATCACCGGCTCATCAACGGCGAACAAATATGCAAGAATTCCGGTAGCTTCCTGTAGTGGATCTTTTTTCCAAACGTCCATATTAAGTCAATTCAATCGACGAAGTAACTGTTGCTTTCTCGTAGAGCTTACCCACATACCCATCCTTATCGTCCGTCATGAACAAGACATTCTTGGCTTCAAGTTCTTCTTGGGTGTTGTCCCATTTGAGCTGCTTGAATTTCGTCCAGGAGAGGATGAAACTGTTGAGAATGACGTCCGGATCGTTGAGACGTGTTTCGACATCTTTGATTCGCTGGTGGAATTTGATCTTTTCATCTCCCTGGCCGCTGGCGTGGAGGATGCCGTGGGGTTCGACAAAGGTGACGTATTGCTTCCCCTCACGGAGAATCCAGAGAATGAAGTCGGGGTAAAAGCCTTGCGCTTCGAAGAAGCCGACGCCTTTGCCCCGGCTCATGTTGCGTAGAAGGAAGATCTCGGTGCCTTCGGATTGAAGCTGGTCTGCATTCTTCTCCGACCAGGCTTTGAGATCTTTGACGAACTCGAATTCACTTTCGTTGAGCGAGACGGGGAGAATACTGATCTTGCCGCCTTTGCGGACGTGGAAAAGTGGCTGGAAGAGGTGCTTCCCAAAGCAACAGGCAAACAGGTCTCCTGCCGCCAGGAGATCGGTTTTCTTTTCTTTGATTTCATCAGCGAGCTTTTCGATCCCGGCGATGACCTGGCTTTCGTCGCCGTCCACGATCAACTGATACTCGTCGATCAAGTTCCCATCCTTGTCCTTGGGGAAGTTGTCGTCATCAGGAGAGAGTTCCCGGAGTTCGAGTCTCGGTTCAATATATTCCCGCTTCCGGTAGTTGTAGTAGTGTTCGCAGTAGCGCTTGACCAGTTCCACGGCGACTTGCTGCAGCAGGCGGACATCGTCGAAGCTCTTCGGCTCGAAGCGGCTCATCGGCATCCTGAGTTCATACCAGCTGTTGTCTTTGAGCAGGCTCTTGAGGCCGTCTTTGCTGACATTGATGTTATACCAGCTTCGTTCGCGCTTGAAGCGCTCCATCTCGAAGAAGAGGGCATCCCAGTCCAGTAGTGAGAGCTGGGCATCGCGGAAAGATGGGGTGTCTTTGTTCGTGGCGATGGTTGCGCCGTTTGACTGGACTGATTGAATCCTCGAATACCAGTCGGCGGTGACGGGGTTCTGGGCCAGGTAGTCCGGGACATCACCAACTCGGGGAACAGGACCATCTTTCTTGAAATCGTATTCTTTGCCGTCCCGCTTGCGCTTGGGTCTCAAAATCTTCAGGCGCTTGCCGAAATCGTAGGTCACGTTGAGGGGAATCGTGAGCGCCACCCGCTTCTCATTGCCGGGAAGCCCTTCCTCCTTGAGGAACTCACGGAATTTTTCCATGAAGTCGGCTTCGATGCCGAAGACGTTCAGCGTCTCAAGTTCTTCGATGTAATTCGGCCGCACTGGCGCATGGGAGTGGCCGCTGCGTTTCAAGCACCAGTCGTAACCTTTCAGGCGCACGCCACGGCCAAACAGCTGGATGATCTGCGAGCCCTCGCTTTTGCCGACGTGCATCAGTCCCATCGTGCTGACACGCCAGCAGTCCCAACCCTCAACAAACTTCTTGGAGCCGACCAGCAGGTTGATCGGGGAAGAAGACTCCTTCACCGTCTCAAACTGAGCTTCGGTGAAGTCACTGTCTTCAACGACCACGAGGCCTTTGCCTCTTTCTTCGATGTGGTCGCACAGTTCCTTGGCATTACCGACGTTGATCAGCCCGAAAGGCTCCGCCGCGTTGCCGCAACGAAGCGCGACTTCGCCCGAATCTCCCTTTACCCGTTCAAGTGTCAACTTGCCGCCCGCCGCGTGGTTGAAGAGGCGGCTCAGAATGCCGGAGAATACCGCCTGCTCGTCGCCACCGGCCTTGGCCAGATAGTTGAAGGCGCTCCCGAAGATGTCATTGCCGTCTTTGTCTGTCAGACCGGTGTCCTGTCCTTTTCCACGGAGGATCTCCCCGATGCGTGTTTTGGATTTATCCGGCGAGTTCAGGAACTCGGCGAAAAACAGAATGACCTTGGCGACGTCCGAGGCCATTTCCTTCTCATCCTTGGTGCCCTTGGGCTTGGATACCGTACTGCCGACGAATACCCAAAGCGGCTTCTCCAAATTAAATTCGGCGAATTCTCCGCGGTTTTCTTCGTAGATCAGGAGCTGCTGGTAAAACTTAAGCAAAGCCGCCGTCAGATAGTAGGGCATGACGGCATCCGCCACTTGCTGATCGGTGGCGAGCTTCGTGGCCTTGGTGATATTCCCTTTTTCAACCAGCCGGTTGATGACTGACTTATCGGGATGCGGCAGGTTATCGATTTTGTAGTCTTTGCCAAAACCGTCCTCGTAGAACCAGCGGTAGGAATAATCGAAGAGCACCATCTTGGCGTAATCGTCCTCGTGACTGGTCCCCGAAACTGCTTGCTCGAAGGTGGCTGAATACTCGAAGGTAAACCCTTTTTCCGAGAGCATGGCCCTGCGCCGAAACCAGGCGCTCTCCTCTCTCTTGGCATTTTGCCCGGAGATGCCCCGGTGGCCCTCGTCAACGAGGAGCAGGTTATTATCACCCAGACTGCGGGTCGCGATGGTGTTCGGCCCCTCCTGCTCCTGGAGTTTGGATATCTCGATGACATCCACACTGCCGAGCGAAGACGCCGACTTGGCACCGGGCTTCAGCACTTCGACCAGGGGAAAATTACTTTCCGAGAATTCCGCGATATGCTGCCGCGACAGCCGCTCATTGGGTGTGATCAGAATCGTCCTGGAGATGGCATTCTTGCTGCCGTGCAAATCGGCATAGTGCTCGAACTGACCGATCTGAATGTGCATGAGCAAGGTTTTGCCGCTCCCGGTCGCATTTTGTAGGCACACCTTATTGAGATCGTCGCGTTGAAAGTATTTGATGTCGGCATACTCCGGCCACTTGCCATTGAAGCGATCCACGTAGGCATTGAGATCCTGCAGCAGTTTGTCGGGATTGTGGAAATAGCGGTCGAGGTAAATCTCTGTGAAAAGCAAGGTCAGCCACTGGTAGTATTTCCATGCGATGGGACGTTGCCGTTTCTCATTCAGTGACTGCGTGTGCCGGACGATATTCTGCTCGTAAACGAGGATCTGCTCTTTGGTCACCTCGCTGAACTCATTCCAGAACAGGTCGCTCCGCACCAGCTCATGATAGAAGCGATGCAGATTGTCTCCATCTAGACCCTCCAGTCTGGGGTCGCGAATCGGGCGGGCCAGCACGTGGAAGGGCAGCACCTTTCGATTGCCCTCCTTGCGCTCAGCCAACGGATCAATTCCGAACAGACTGATCAACCATTGATTCAGCAGCAGCTTGTTGCGGAAGGAGTGATTCTTCGGGCCTTTGGCTTTTTTACGTGCTGGCATGAGTGAGGGCTTTGGTAATACCAGCGAGGAAGTGGCCGAAACTAACGGAGACATTATTAGCGGAGTCCGGGCTGAGAAACTTGCCAATCTCACGGGAGCCGGAGACCTTCTGGTAGCGGCCATTAGTGATCTTGGCCAGTTCAGAGGAAGGACTGTGGATCGCATCCGGAATGCGGTATTTTGATTTGCGGGATTGGTCGGAAAGTTTGGGGATACCAAGTGCCTTTTCGACGGCGGACAATTCGCCGAAATACCAGCTTTCCAGTTCGCGGCAGGCGACACGGACGACGGCACAGGGCTTGCCCGCTTCCTGACAAATATGCACCAGTTTTTGCTTCACGGCTTGGCAGTCAGCGGCGTCCTGATCGCGTAAGACAAGAAAAGCGGTGTGGGGCTGAATCCACCCCCGCAATCGTTTTCCAAGCTGCTTCTCCAGATCCGACTTCCCTTCAAAGACAACGTAGCGCACTGTCACATCCTCTGGAAGCACCCGTGGAAGCAAGCCCTCGAAGGCCGCCTTGGCAGAAGCTTCTTCTAGAAATAAGACTAGTTGTTTCATTGCGGATCGGCCCCCTCGAAAAACCCTTGTTTCCAGAGATAACCCATTTTGTCGCCATCGGCCATGTAAGCGGCAATTTGCTTATCATTGCGGGCGCGCTTGATTTGGGTATAGCCATCGACCTTTTGCAGCCAGAACACCTCATCGAGTTCAATGCCGTTCAAGAAATCCGGCGAGTGCGATGAAACAAACACCTGCCCTCCACGCTGGGAGTATTCCCGGAACTCTTCCCCCAGTTCCAGCAACAATGAGGGATAAAGCTGGTTTTCCGGTTCTTCGACGCAAAGCAATGGGTGCGGCTCAGGATCATAGAGCAGGGTTAAGTAGGCCAGCATCTTAATGGTGCCGTCGGAAACATAGCGGGCAAGGAAGGGGTCTTCAAAAGCGCCA
Organism: Puniceicoccaceae bacterium; assembly: GCA_007692545.1. GTDB lineage: Bacteria > Verrucomicrobiota > Verrucomicrobiia > Opitutales > Coraliomargaritaceae > Thalassobacterium. The sequence goes on along the minus strand of REBV01000242.1, from coordinate 1,369 downwards.
TCCTGAAATTTCAGAAGAATACGGCCTTCTTCTGTTTGCTTTGACTGCACGTCGGAGATGCCTGGCACACGGCTTTTCAGTTTTTCTATAATTTTATCAAAGATGGCTTTGTGGCGATTGTGAAGATATTCAATTACCAGCGAAAGATTCTCCCCCTCGCGTGATAGATGTTCTGCATAGCCAGCCTCTTGTTCCGGACGAGCCCGGCTAATATGAAAGTCGGAGACATGCCATCTCTCTATCAGATCGCCCAAGGCCACGACAGCGGGAAAGCGTTCAAATTGGGCTAGTCCCTTAATCGCCAAAAGATCCGGCGATTTCAGCACCTGTTCCTCGCGGTTAAGCTGAGCCTCTTCCTCGACCTCTTCAATTTCGTTCGTGACTGCTGTGCCGCGGCCATTTGAAAAGTCGAGGTAGTGCCAGGGCTTACCTCGACTGCCCCGGCGATACTTTAAAACTTCCCGGGTTACGATGGGACGTCCGTTCTCTTCCCCGATGCAAAGTGTATAGGTGACTAAGCGCCCGGATGGCTCAGGGCGGAATTTGAGCTCAATCTCGATCTCTCCTTCACTTCCACGACTTCTCACCTCTTCTATGCCGCGACTGCCACCCAGCTTCGAAAGTGCCGTGTTCACATTGGTCGTCATTGCATCCCGGAGAAAACCAAACACCTGAAAAAGAGTCGATTTTCCTGTTCCATTCGCACCCACCAATACGGCGAAGCGAGGGATGTCTCGCATTTCTACATCTTGGAATGCGCGGAAATTTTTAAGCCTTATTTGAGTAATATGCATAGTGTTCCTTCTTCATAGATTAGTGTTTAATGTTCATGCGTCGCTGGTCTCCCACATGCGTTTCATAAAGTCTTCCTCGATGAGGCGGACTTTCCAGTGTTCGTCGTCCTGCTTTAGGTTGGGCAGGTTGTTGCTGCCGTTGACGTAGATGGTGTCGAACTCGTAGTCTTGCGTGCTGATGCCGTGTTTGCGGAACCAGGTGTCGAGCATGAGGTTGTCCTGCTCCAGGTCGCCGGTCAGCTTGCGCCAGACGATGAGGATGCGCTCCATGTTGTGGTTGTGCGCGTGCGCGGTCTCGCGGGTGACATGGTCGGGGATGGATGCATTCTTCGGCACCCAGCCTTCGACCTTGCGGAACCACCAGGGGCCGTCGTCGTCCTGCTGGATCGCGCCGTCGACGACGAGCTTGGTGTGCTGGTCGTCGGGCAGTTCCGGGTCGGGCTCACGCTTGAAGCTGGCGTTAAAGCTCTGAGGTGCGGCGTAGTGCGTGACACGCAGCCCGAGTAGATAATTAAAGGTTTCGATGAGATCGACGGATCGCGATTCCTGCTCGTCCGAGCCGGGCTTTTTGACCG
>REBV01000195.1 GCA_007692545.1 Puniceicoccaceae bacterium | reverse complement strand
CCCCCCCCCCCCCCCCCCCCCCCCCCCCCCCCCCCCCCCCAAATTTACTAACTTTTTACTAAAATATACCCATTTACAGTCGTGAGCAAGCAAAAATGATTTATTTAATCACAGCCACTCCACCGGGATGAGCTGATTAGATAAACTATTCACTAAACCCTTACATCGGCAGGTTAAACACTCGCTAACCAAATCCCCCTAAAACCGGGTCTGTCTCAGCTGCCCTTCACAGAAGTCGCGTATGGCATCGAGTTCCAGCAAGCGTTTCTTGAAAAAATTAATCTCCAGGGCGTTTCTCGTGCTACTGCGATCCGTGACCAGTTCACTGCGTAAACCATTCACAAAACGCTCCAACTTCCTGACATTATTTGCCGAGGCCAGGCCCCGATCCCATTTAAAGCCTTGGTCAAAAGGAGCAAACAGGTGCCCCAGCGACTCGTGCTGCCGATAGCCGGTCATGATCGTGCGCTCATTGTTTAACATATAAATAGTGCGCGCCATCATTTGCGTCCTCTCTTCGTAGCGGGCGAGCAGTTCTCCCTGATCAAAAACGCGCCGGAGGGAGGACTGTTCCCACTGGTTCTCCCCGTCCAGCCGATAGCCAAAGCGCCGTATATCCGAGAGTTCCGAATCTTCCGTCCATTTGTCTCTGCGACTCAAATCACGCATGTGCGAGACGATCCCGACGACCGTACCACGCGCATCATGCACAATCGGACTTCCACTATTTCCCGGCACAAATTTAGCTGAGATCTGAAGTTGCTCCGGACCGATCCCGTTGATCCGACCTTCCAAGCGAGTGGCCACGCCGACTCCATCCGAGTTGCCCATCACAGTAATGGCATCCCCGATCTTGACTCCATCGAAAGCTAGCGAGCTCGACACCTTCAAATACTCCCCGGACCAGTCGATCGGGATGATCGCCAAGTCACGGCTCATATTTAAAAACGCATGATCCGGCAGCACCAGCGAATGGCCATCGGCCGTCCGAAACTTAGCGCCACGGGCTTTTGCCAGCACGTGAATATTTGTCACAAAAAACAAGCGGTCCTGCAGCTTGGCAATAAACCCGGATCCGCCCCCACCCTCGGCACCTTCCACAACAATCAGGGCACCTGTTGGTATGTTAACCTGCTCTTTATCAATCTCGACTGGCTCTACAGCCGCCCCCTGCGGCTCTTCGGTAATTTCATCGATAAATCCCTGCGCGGCAACAACACCAAACAGTGAAACCGATACACTCAATACGCTCAGCCATCTGGCAATATGGTATGAATCATTCAAGCAGACGGCTTTGTTTGAGTCAGTTCGGCACTAATATGAACCTCAATCCGCCCATTGTCCCCCAGTTTCGGGCCCACTTGGATACCCACTGAATCTGCCAGGTTGCGGCAGGTTGCGAGGTGTAGCCCGATGCCGGGATCGAAGTAACGACGTGCAGACACAGAGGTGGCGTAGGGTGAAAAAATAGATTCGAGGTTTTCGGGCATCCCAAAATGAGCTTCCAGGTCGAGGTTCGTCAGCCTGAAGGTGATATTCCCGCCAGCGGTGGATGCAGCGTGGATGAGTATCGGTGCTGCTTCCGTGGATCGACCCGCCAGCATGATTTTTGAAAGAATGGCACAAAGCGAGTGGAACGGGCCTTCAAACTCAGCGGTTTCCTGCCAGAAATCACCCGTCCGCTGGAAAACGATTTCGGACGATTCACATTTATTTTCCAGCGTATGCGCCAAATCCTCCGGAGAAAACTTTTCCCAGGCGCTTTCCCCGGAAGGCAACTTACTTCGGATGTATTCGAGAATCTCCATAAAAACACCGTGGAGGTCGTGTGCGGCGTCTTCGATAAATCCGGCCATCTGGCCCTTCTCATCGTCCTTAAACTCTTCCTTCAAGTCAGAGGCGAAACCAATGATTCCGTTGAGCGGCGTATTAAACTCGTGGCAAAGCACGGAAAAGAAATCATCATGCAGTGCCAGCAAACGTTCCCGGAGTTCTTCAACTCGTTCTTGCTCGGCGAAATAGCGATCGTGCGCTTCCGAAAGAACGGTTCTTAGCTTATTGATGTCACAGGGCTTGGTCAGGTAACTGTATGCGCCGAGATTGACCGCCTCAATCGCGGATTCCATCGATTGATGCGCCGTCAGGATGACCACTTTTTGGAAGGCATTACGGCGGCGCAGTCGTTTCAGGGTAGCAATGCCGTCGAGCCCCTCCATCCGCAAATCCAGCACCACCACCGGGAAGGTCTGCTCCTCGACCAATTTCAGGGCTTCCATGCCGGAAGATGCGGTGGCGACACGAAACTCTGAACGCAGACACCATTCAAGCGTATCCCGCATAAGCGGTTCGTCGTCGACTACCAAGACATTTTTCAGATCCATGTTAAGCTATAAGGAAGAAATTAGAGTCGCACGAGAGAAGAGTCAAGATGGGATCTGATCGGGAGTCTGTGGCGGGGTCACAGCTGAACCTGCGACCGGAAAATCGAAAGAAAAGCTCACACCGCCCGCTTCCCGCAGCTCGGTTTTCATGCTGCCACCATGACTACGAACAATAAAATAAGCACAGACCAGAAAAATCCCGAGTTGGCGGGGGTCGCCACTGCGAACGTTAAAGGGATAGAGCAGGTGTGATGCGGAGAGGCCCTCTGGCACAGGGCCGCAGTCTTCGAGGCAGATTCGAACAATATCTTGATCCGGCAGACAGGCAATCCGTAGATTAACCAACGAATCTTCTGGCAGCGAGACGACTTCCTCAGCCAACAAGAAATTAAAGAAGTCCTCCAGCCGGTTTTTGGATGCGCGAAGCAAAACGGCCTCCGGCGGCGACTGAACTTGGAAACGGATGCCCTTGCTGTCCATCAGGGCCTGATTGGCACGAATCGCCTCTTGGCAAAGCGTGACCAAATCGACCCGCCCCAGGCTAGCTTCGTCGAGAGCACTATTCGCTTGGTGCAATCGCGAAATCTGCCGACTGGTCGAGTTAATGTGGCTGCGGATACGTTTCAGGAAATCGAGGTAGACTTCGCGCCCAGCGACCCCGACCAGCGGTCCGGTAGGATCCGTCAAATCAGTCTCAATTTTTGAAATCAGCAGATCGACCGGGCAGAGCGCATTATCGACATAGTGACTGAGATTGACGGCCACATTGCCGATCTCCATCACTTTCTCGTCCAGGACGGCCTGCCTTAGCTCCTCGATCCGATTTTCCAGCATCGCCGTCCGCTCGCTCGCCGTGGCATACGAGTCGATGGCTTGAAAAATCTCGGCGCGCAGCTTTTTCAAGTCCCAGGGTTTGGATATGAAGCTGTAAACCGCACCCTCGTTGATCGCATCGACGAGTGTGTCAATCTGGGTGTAGGCCGTGGTCAGCAAGCGGATCTTATCAGGATAGCGTTGCCTGACTTCCGAGAGCATCGAGATACCACTGCGCTGCGGCATACGCTGGTCGGCAATCACCACGCCGATAGCGTCGCCCTCGCGCGCCAGAGTCTCCAGCGCCAGCGCAGCAGAGGAAGCAGTGAATACTTCAAAGCAGTCGTTGAAGGCGCGACGAAATGCCTTCAACGCATTTTCCTCGTCGTCAACAAATAGAACGCCCGTGCGGTTTATCTTCATATGACATCTAGACAGTAAAGCCTGCGGTTTGTGCAGCAAGTTAGCGGCCAAGCATAGCGGTATCCCATTTATCGTACAGTTCGGCGAGTATGGCTTCGAGCTCGTCGCCCTCCGCCTCGGCCTTGGCCGGTATGCTGAGCCACGCGTCATTTTCCGCCGCATCCATCGTCCCCACGCGGACAGTCTTGCCCGCCTGTGTCGCCGCTGCTACGAGTTGAAAAAATGCCAGACTCAGCGGGGAGGGTTCCGCCTCACAAAGCACTCCGAGAAAGTGCCCGTAGAGTCGATCTGGATGAGTTTCCTCCGCCGCAAAGCGAAGCTGCACGCCCGCATCAAACGGTTCCACCGAAAGCTCGCGCAGCGGCTCCCCTGCCCCGGCCTGAATACATCCCGCCAGAGCTTGCATACAGGCACCGAGCTCAAAATCCGCGCCCTGCCAGGCTTTAAGAATGGTCGCACTCGCCCGCCGCTCCTGCTGCATGAACTGGGCCAGGCCGTGCTGCAACATGGCCGCCCCCCCCGAGGCGGGATTCAAGTCGAGGCCTCGGGGCAGGTGACCGAGCAAGGCAGCCAGCGTATTGGTCAGCAAGTCCGGTGCCTGAATGCCGCCGGCCGAGGCGACGCTGGCGAGCATTTTCACCCGGTCGGCCATGATGATACGCTGCAAAGTGCTCATCTTCAGGGCCATCAAGTGGTCCCGCTCGGAGAGGATGGTATAGTAATCGTGGGCCCGCTGCAGGACCATCTGAAAGTCCTGCAGGTCCCAGGGTTTGGTCACATACTGGTAGATCTTGCCCTCGTTGACCGAGCGAATGGCACTCTCCAAATCTGAGTAGGCGGTCGTCAGAATACGAATTTTGTCCGGATAGATTTTGCGAACCTGGCTCAGAAAGTCGACCCCCAGCATCTCCGGCATGCGTTGATCCGAAACGACCAGACACAGCCCGGCATGCTCCTGCTGGAGAATCTCGAGTCCACGTTTGCCGCTCTCGGCGGTGAAAACACGGTACTTCTTATTGAAAGCCATTTCAAAGTATTTGCGGGCTTTATCTTCGTCATCCACAAAAAGGACGCCGGGCAGGGATTGGGAATCTAGATTACTCATGAGGACTCTTTTGCTTATGAAACAGGAATGGTTAGGGTGAAAGTGGTGTGCTGATCCGGCTCGGATTCAACCGAAATAGTTCCACCGTGGTTTTCCACAATGGTGCGGCAAACGGACAGGCCCATGCCCATGCCCTGCCCGACATCGCGGGTGGTGAAAAATGGCTCAAAAACGCGCTGTCTCACCTCGTCCGGCATCCCGACTCCGTTGTCACGGAAAACCAGTGTGATGCGTCCATCCTGACGTTTCGCACTGACTTCAATCGTTTTCTCCCGCTCACTGCAGCAGGCTTCGAGTGCTTTGCCAGCATTGGTGAGCAGGTTTACAAAGACGTGCATCCACTGCGTTTTTTGACCTTCCACCATCAAATCATCAGACAATTCGATTTTCAGGTCAACTCCCATGGTTTCCTTGGATGTTAGCTTGCGCGCTGACTCGAAAACTTCGTGCAGTAAAAAATCTGAGACCTGTCCCGGTTTTTCCGGATAAGCGAAGGTCTTCAAGTCCCGCATCACATCGTTCACGCGCACCAAGCCTTCTTTGATATCGGCCAGCACCTCCCGGGTATTGGCATCGAAGGCCGAGCTGTCCATTTCAAGTAGTTGCACGCCGGAGAATACATAATTCAGCGGATTATTGATTTCGTGGAGCAAGCCGGCGGAGAGCGAACCAAGGGCGTTGATTTTTTCACTTTGGATCAGGTGCGCCTCCGTTTGCTGCAGTTTTTCCAGGGTGTTCCGGAGTTCCTGGTTGGACTGTTTCAACTCAGCCTGCAGTTCGGAACTGCGCAGCAAATTATCAATCCGGGTAATCAGCTCGATGCTGCTGAAGGGCTTGAGCAGAAAATCATCGGCTCCGGCTTCGAGGGCGAGCACTTTGGATTCTTCGTCGACCCGCGCGGTCAGCATGACAATTTTGCGGGTATCATGATCGCGCTGGCTCCGTATCTCCCGGCAAAGCGTCAAACCATCGCGCCCCGGCAGCATCCAGTCGAGCAGGATGAGCTGGGGCTGATAGGTTTCGACCAAATAAGCCAGATTGCGCCCATCCCGGGCACGAACGGTTTTATAATGTTCGCTGAGCAAACCGCCAATGTAGCGCATCATATCCGGCTCATCTTCGATCACCAGGACAGTATGCTTTCCCGTGCCGGAGACAGTTATCTCGTCACTCTCGGAATTGCGATTGACGAGGGTACGATCCGCCGAGCGAAACGCTTCAAGGAAAGGTTGGCTGCCCGCGGCGGATGCCTCCGCCCGATCCTTCACTTCGTCGACCGCCTGGGAATCCTCCGCCGGGCGGGGCTCCGGCACCTCCGACCCACCGTCGGAAAGCCCGCTGTCGAGAGCGTTCACCCCCGGCAGTAAAATGGTAAAGCGGGAGCCTTTGCCGACCTCACTGGATACCTCCAGCTCGCCGCCGTGTTGCGCCACCAATTCTTTGGCCAGGGCCAGCCCAATGCCGACACCTTGCTCGCGGGATCCGCCTTCCCCGGACACCTGATAAAACCGGTCGAAAATCCGCGCCTGGTCTTCCTGCTTGATCCCGACTCCGCTGTCTTCAACGAAAATCCGCGTTTGGGCACCGGGCAGCGAGTCCCAGCCGACACGGATGGAGTCTCCGCGCCGGGTGAATTTGATCGCGTTGGTGAGCAGATTTAAGATTACTTTCTCCAGCCGTGCCGGGTCGGCTTCCAGATAGACTGGCTCTGCGGACGCATCGACCCGGAGAGCCACGCCCTTGCCAGTCGCCAGGTGCCTGACGGAGTCGACAATCTCCTCCACATAGCTGTGCAGCTTAAACCTCTTTTTGGAAATTACATTATCACCCTGCTCCATCCGGGTCAGATCCAGCAGATCGTTGATCAGCTTAAGCAGGCGTAGAGAATTACGCTGAGCGACGATCAGGTTTTCATGCACGCGCTCATCGAGGTTATCGCAGCGCTTCAGGACCGTATCGATCGGCCCCAGAATAAGCGCCAAAGGTGTCCGCAACTCGTGCGTAATGTTGGAGAAGAAATTGGTCTTGAGTTTGTCCAGTTCCTGCAACTTCTGATTATGCATGTCGAGGCGATGGCGAAGCTCAAAATCCTGAAAGCGCGCCCGAGCCTGAAACTCCGCAGAAACGACACAGATAACACCTGTGATCGCAATAAAGAACACGTTATTGAAAAAAGCCGAAAAGCCGCCTGTCTGGAACAAGCCGCCTTCGATCAGACAAGCAAAGCTATAGATCGCAATTGATACGACGCAGACCCAGAGTGTTTCCCGAAACGTCCAGGGGAGGAGAACCGACATACCAAGCAGAACCAGATTAATTCCCGCATAATAAGACGAAAAAGCACCCCCCACAAAAAACACCATGGCGGTGAAGGCGAGGTTATCAATCAATGCCATACTGATCCCTAGGCCTTTGACCAAGGTACGGCTCCTCCGCTCAGCGTTGAGCAGGAAGAGCAGGATAAAGAGGGCCGCAACTGCCAGTATTCGGATGAGAAAGAGACGTAAAATATGCTCGGGGTAAACGAAATAGTCGAGCGTCACCCCCGCCAGCATCCCGACTGCGGAAATCCATATCCCGATACGGAGCCGCGAGGCCCGTCGTACCGTGTCTGCTTGCTTATACGCATCCAGCAGCTCAGGGTCACTGGATTCCAAGCGCTCGCCGAGAATAGGACCGGCCGCTAAATCCCTTGATTCAGCAGTACCGTCCGCAAAATTTCCTGAGTGAGCAAGGGCCACTAGTTTTCTTTCAAAATGGTTAAAAATATATTCACACCCGTTGAATCCAATTCGATGATCGGCTTGGTTCCGCGGGGTGCCAGAGAGGCCATCACAGCCTCGTCGCGATAGATCAAATACCACTCGAGGAGGTGTTCCTGAGTATAGCGTTCAGGGTTTGCAGGGGTCACATTAGTCACCACCAGCCTTCCGCCAGGTTTGACCCATCGATAATAGAGCGAAACCAGATTTCTGCAGATATTGTCGGGGAAATAATCGAAAAGCCCCGCACAGTAAACCAGATCGTAGGTCGGCACTATCGGATCGGCCTTGTCGTTGACGTCTTTCAGCAAGTCATCGATGGAGCGTCGGAGAAAGTTGATGACGGGCTTGTGCCCGGATTCAGCCACAGCGTTTTCGATTCGAGCCGTGGTGTAGGCCAGGGTCTCCTCGTTGAAGTCCATCAGCGTAAACACACACTCCTCCGATAAGTCGGTCTTTCGAATAAAGCGCTGCACCTCGACGGCTGGACCACAACCCACATTCAGGACGTTACAAATCCGCATTTCTTCCTGCACCTGATTGGCGACCGCTTCCAGAGTATCGACCAGAAAGTCGATCCGGTTGCGGTGGGCCAGGCAGGCCGGGACGTTGGTGTGGAGATCGTTGACAATTTGAGCGTAGGCCGTCTTGCCGATCGAGGGCGACTCCTGCAGCATCATATTGACCATCTCATAGTCACCGGCATAGCCAAGCGGTTTGGTGTACGAGCGGTGAGCAAACGGTGCACATAGGATAAAAGGATGCAGTTCCCTGCGCGCGAAATTTTTATATAGAGGCACCTCGTGATTGGGGATCTTTGAAGCCTCAGCCTCGAAGAGCTGGTAAAAATCAGCCATTTTCCTGAGTATGGGGCCTTCGACGCCTGCTTTGAATTGATCCCGGTTTGCGTTGTTGCCGCCAGACTCCTCAGCCAGTGCAACCTCCACCTCTTCCAGCCACCGACTGATCTCCGCGAAGAAACTGGACATTTTATTAACGGCAAGTTGGTAACTGGGAGAGAGATCATGGCCTTTCTCCCAGCCCTCAATAAATGACTCTATCTCATTCTCCAGATTCTTGTCTGGTCGAAGTGCACCCGGATCTTTCCAACTGTCCGTAAAGGTCGTCGAAACAATCGTCATCAAACCTGTAGTGACAATACTGGTGACGACCCCCTTGCCACGGTAAATGATGCGTTCACCCCGCATGATGACGATTTCGCCGAGCACCTCGCTTAACTGAACAATTGAAAATGGGTTGTAGACCTCAAAAATAGCCATTGAGCGGCTGATGTGAACCAGCGTGCCACGCCCTTTCGTGCCCTGACTATTGGTAAAAGAGACGAGACTATCGATGCCTGAAATAGATTGTTCCACGGATGATCTTTAATTGATGTTTCAGTTAATGAGAGGATTGGGGCCGTTGCGATTAATCTTTTGCGACAGCGCTGCCTCTTTCGCCGACGGTTAGTCGGGCAAGCAATAGCAGCGCTAGTTCCCGAACGCTCGGACCTTTTAAAAATTCCATCGCCGTGAAGGCAATACCTGTTCGTTCTTTCAGACTTAAGCTAAGCTCCAGCATGAGCAGCGAGTCAACGCCCATATCAGTCAAACGGGCATCGGACTTCACTGTGTCAGCAGAAACTTTAAGGACACTGGAAAGCACCTCCGCTACCTCCCGTTCAAGACGGACGGACGTTTCGTCAGCTTTCAGCTCCTTTATTTCAGCCAGCAATCGCCGCGCAGTTTCATTCTCAAGCCCGTCAGAGCCGGATTCCGCATGTTCTTTGAAACGAGGGTCGCGGGCGAGTTTTGGATGTGCGTTCTTCCAAACCTGCCAATCCAAATCGATCACTGCGGCACGCGCTTGGTCCGCCTCCAGGATCGTCTGCAAAGCATGGAGCGCCCCTTCATCACTCAGCCCGCCCACCCCGGCGGCCTCAAGGGCTGTCCCAAGGGTAGCGGAGCGTGCCACGACCCCGGATTCCTTCAGGGCACCCCAGTTGATCGAAAAGGCAGGAATGTCGCGTTCCCGCAGTTGAAGCACATAAGCATCGAGAAAGGCATTGGCGGCCACATAATTTGCCTGGCCCCGGTTCCCGATAAGTGCGGAAATGGAAGAGTAGAAAACTAGAAAATCGAGGCCGACACCGCCGAAGACCTCGGCAATAGCCAATGCACCAGCGACTTTTGGGCGAAACCCTTTTTCAAAGCGTTCCGGTTCCATCCCATCCAGTAACGCATCCTCCAGCACCATGGCGGCGTGGATGACCCCGGAGGCTTGCATCGCTTGTTGGGTCATCGCCTGCTGAGCTTGCTCTAAATCCGCAATATTCGTCACATCACCCTTAAGCACAACGACTTCCGACCCTTCTTCCAGGATGGTCTCAAGCTGATCTTTCAGGCCCGGCACATCTTCACCACGCCGGCTCAGCAGAACAATCCTGCCAGCACCTTGGCGGGCGAGCCATTTCGCAGTTTGCAAACCAAATCCGGAAGTGCCTCCAGTCACAAGGTAGGCACCTTTTCGATGGACGATTTGCTTGCTTGCAGTATCCGGGCTGGCCTCGACTGTGCCCGTGCGAAAGTCGACCAACAGCTTCCCTTGGTGTTTACTCTGGGCCATCTGATTGAATGCATCCTCTATTTTGGCAGCTGTGAATAGTTCTGTTGGTCCTCCATCAAACACACCGCTATCGAAGTCTTCGACAATTCCTTTCATCAAGCTCCGGATATACTGCGGGCGTTCCACCAACAGACGGTCAATATCGATCGCCGCAAACATCAGGTTGCGGTTGAAAGCGCGCAGCGGCAGCCCAGTATCATCCGCAATATCTTTCTTGCCAACTTCAATGTAGCGGCCGCCGGGGCGAAGCAGGCTGAGGCTCTCCCTTTGGGCGACTCCGGTTTGGGCACTCAAAACGACGTCGACGCCCTCGCCGCCGGTAGCCGCAAGGATGCCTTCCACAAAGGACAGGTCCCGCGACGGGAAGACCTGATCAATACCGACTGCCCTTAACCAATCACGTTTGACCTCACTTCCTGCGGTAGCGAAAATCACCGCACCAAACTTCCGGGCCACATTGATTGCCGCCAGCCCGAGGCCGCCAGTGGCCTGATGGATGAGAACGCGCTCGCCCTTTTGCACATGTGCCAAGCGATCCAATCCGTGAACAGCAGTCAGATAGCCCACCGGAATCGAAGCGGCTTCCACATCACACCCCTTGGGAGCTTTGACTACAAACACTTCCGGAATAGTGGCGAACGAGCGGAAGGCATCGGGCATGAGGGCAATGACGCGGTCACCCGCCTGCACCTCACCCGAGGTTTCGGGACCAACGCTTAAGACCTCCGCATACACTTCCATCCCCAGGGTCTCTTTGAAAAAAGTATCGCTCAGGACGAGCGGACTGAGCCGCCCGTATAGCTTCAGCAGATCCTTGTAGTTGAGGGCCGCGGTGTGAATCCTCAACTCCACCTCGCCAGCTTCCGGTTGGCGCCGTGAGCAACGCTGAAAAGTCAAATCGCTGCGCTTTCGACCTTGCCCCGTGGTCAGACGAACCGGTTCGCTAAGCGGCACTGTTTCCGGAGCTATGGCAGCGGGTTCCGGCACTTTTTTCATGAGGCACGGAGCCATTCGCTGTCCCGCTTGCAGACGTATTTCCCCGACCGAGTCGCCCGCCAACTCGGATTGCAAGTATTTCAGTGGCTCTCCATCTGCGCTGGCGTCGAAGTAGAGCACACGAGTGTGCAAGCCTTCAATTTCATTCAGACCCAGCGAAGCCAGGGCGGCCACTGCCTGTGCCGCCGGATTTGAAACTGTGTTTTCTTCCGAAATAGCGATCACTAATTCACCCTTATAGGATGTGCGCTTTAATTCTCTCAATAGATGCAGGAAGCGGCAATTCAACGCGTAGATACTTGCGTAGGAATCTGTCGCCAAGCCAACGGCCCCCAGTAGCAAAAGCAAACGTTGGGCCGAGAGCGGAAGCACCCCATCTTGCGCAGGCCCCGCTCCCTCGTTATCTGGTAATAAAGTGACAGTGTCGACAGCCTGCAGGACCGACTGGTGAAGCGGCGTATCTTTCCCGCTCGGATCCACCAGCACCTGCCACGTATCCCATTCAAACGGAGTGGTCTTATCGACGCTCATCTCAGCGCTTTTGTCTGGCTCGGATACAGCCCAGCCCGGCAAATAAATCGGGGGGAGAGTAAGGCCCTCACCCTCGTTGCCAATAGCCTGACAGGTAATCCCCTCAATACTGATCAAGGGCGTGCCGTCGGCCTCGCAGACAAAAACATCAGCATCCAAGCTTGTAGATGTCTCGCTCCTGAGCCGCCCAAAGGCAACGATATTCGGGGAGCTTGGAGAAGCGTGAAATTGCAGACACTTAATCGAGACTGGCACCATCCGCTCACCTTGGGCAATGTAGAGAATTGGTTGTAGGGAGCCGTCCAGTAAAGTCGGATGCATCAGGTGCGCCTCATCCGCAGAATCGGGCATTCCTTCGACCGTGGCAACGAAATGAGTCCCGTCGGTCATCATAGAGCGGACAGGTTGAAAATGCGGGCCGTATTGCAAACCACGCCGATAAAGACGTTCATAAAATCCGACCGTTGAGATCGCCTTCCGGCAGCGTTCCCGCCACGCCTCCAAGTCTGGAAAATTCGAGCCCTCACCCGCCTGTGGACGCGCTGAAAGACGGCCACGCGCGTGCCGTTGGCGACTACCCTGCTCGCCTTCAATGCGACTGGACACTGTAAACAAGCCACTTTCAGGGTCGAGCGAGGTGACGAGCCGCTGCAATTTATCCCGATTGATAATCAGGACTGACTCAAAATCCACATCGCGCAGACACGCAGCCGCCGAGCCATAGACCTTTTGCTGGGCAAACAACGCGCTCTCCACATAGCCCATGCCGGGAAAGACCGTTTGACCCTGCACCCCGTGGTCGTGCAGGAAGGGGAAAAATTGTTGATTGATCTCGACCTCCCAAGTGGGCTGGGCAGCGTGAATCAGCTGGTTTTGATACACCGGTCCGGGGAGGCCGATCCGGTCCATCTCCGAGTCAGGCGTTTCCTGCCAGTATTCCTGCCGTTGCCAGGCGTAGCCGGGCAGACGGATGAAGCGCCCACCGCCGGGCCCGAGCACATCCCAGCCGGGCCTGACTCCGAGCGAGTAAAGGGCCGCCAGCGCATTCCTCATGGTCGGCAGCTCCGCCTCCTTGCGGCGCAGAGAGGCGACGGGGCGGCAGCTTTTACCCGCTTCCGCCGCGACTTCTTGTAGTGAATTACCCAATACAGGATGCGGACCGACTTCCAGAAAGAGCGTATGCCCCTGCTCCATCAGGGCCTGCGCACCGGCTGCAAAACGCACCGGTTGGCGCACGTTCTTCCACCAATACCCGGAATTCCACTCGCTGCCCTCCGACGGCTGCCCGGTCACCGTGGAAATCAGTGGGATCTGCGCGGGCTTGGGGCGCAGACCCGCCAGGGCCTCCTGGATCGGCTGCTCCAGCGGGGCCATCTGCGGACTGTGATAGGCCACCTCGACCCGGAGCTTGCGGTGGAAAATCTCCCGCTGCTCCAGCTCAGCCGCGATCGCTTCGAGCGCGTCGGAGTCGCCGGACAGGGTGACCGAAGCGTAGCTGTTGACCGCCGCTAAAGACACGCCGGGTCGCCCTTCCAGCAGTCCGGACAAGTCCGCCTCCGGCAGCCCCACCGCCAGCATCGCACCTTTGTTGGCCTCTTGCGCCTGCAAACGGCTGCGATGGTAGCTGATCAGGACGGCCTCTTCCAAAGTGTACACCCCGGCCACAAAGGCCGACGTCACTTCGCCCACACTGTGCCCGATAACGGCAGCCGGCTCGATGCCCCACTGCTTCCACAGCCGGGTCAGGGCGATCTGTATCACCAGATTGGCGGGTTGCGCCACCTCTGTCTTCATCATCCGCGAAGATGCCTCGTCGGCCAGCATCGCCTCTTTCAAGGACCAGCCGCTCAAAGGACGGAAGTAGGCCTCCACCTCATCCAATGTTTGCGCACAAATCGGCTCTTGCTCAAAGAGTTCCCGCCCCATCGCCCACCACTGGGGGCCCATCCCGGTGTAAACGAAGACGGGCTTACACTCGACGACCGGGCCAGTGCCGATGCGCACCCCGTCCGGCTCCTCACCATTGGAGGCGAGCATCAGCTTGGTGCGTAAATCCTGGGCGTCGGCGGCAATCAAGCCCATTCGGTAATTGAGATGCGAGCGCCTCGTCGTCAGCGTATGATACAGGTCTGCCAGCGGGACGTCCTTGTTTCGGCGCACAAAAAAGGCCAGCCGACTCGCACTCTCGCGCAGCGCCTCGGGGCTACGGGCCGAAAGAGGGAACAGCGTGAATCCGGGAGCTGTCGCATGCGAGCGGTCGCCGTGGTCTGCCTCTGCCGGAGCCGAGGCAAGGACGGCGTGCCCGTTGGTGCCTCCGTAGCCAAAGGAATTGACCCCGGCGTAAAGAGTCGGCTTATCCGCGACGGCAGGCAGCGCCTGAGGCGTAATGGCCATTTGGATCCGGTAGTCCTGAAACGGGATCTTTGGATTCGGCTGCTTGAAGTGTAACGAGGGCGGCACCATTCGGCGCTGCAAGACCAGAATCGCCTTCAGCACCCCGGCGATGCCCGCCGCCGCCTCGGTGTGCCCGAAGTTTGTCTTGATCGAACCAATCCAGAGCTTCTTTGCCGGATCGCGCCCCTCGCGAAAAACCGCATCCAGAGCCCGTGCCTCCAAAGGATCTCCGGCCTGTGTGCCCGTGCCGTGTGCCTCCAAATAGTCAACCGCCGCCGGAGCCACCCCGGCTTGCGTGTAGACCTCCCGCATCAGGGCCTCCTGTGCCTCACTGTTAGGCAGGGATATGCCGGGCGTTCGCCCGTCTTGATTCACCCCCGTTCCCTCAATCACTGCATGAATCGAATCCCCATCCGCCAACGCCGCCTCCAAGGGCTTAAGCAGTAGCATCGCAGCACCCTCACCCCGCACATAACCTGCCGCCGACGCGTCAAAGGCCCGGCAATTGGCATGGTCGGAGAGAAAACGTCCCTTACTCATCATGATGGGAAACTCCGGCCGCATCATGACATTGACGCCGCCTGCCAGGGCCATCGTCGTTTCGCCACTGCGGAGCGATTGGCAGGCGCAATGAAGGGCCACCAGCGACGACGAGCAGGCCGTGTCGAGCGTGAAACTGGGACCGCGTAGATTAAACGCGTAGGAAAGCCGGTTCGCCAGAATCGTCATCGTCGCGCTGGTGGCCGAGTGCGAGGAAGCGAGGGAGCGGTTGGCGGGATGGTTGATTTGCAGCAGATGATCCAGGCAAAAGCCACCGACGAAGACACCCGTCCGTGCACCCTCCTGCGCCTCGAGCGGGAACCCCCCGTCTTCAAAGGCCTCCCAGGTCGTCTCCAATAAAATGCGCTGCTGCGGGTCCAGCCCCTGTGCCTCACGCGGAGAGATTCCAAATACCCCAGGATCAAACAGCTTGGGGTTGCTCCGCAGGTAGCCGCCTTTGGCGACATAGGTCTTACCAGGGCGTGCCGGGTCGGGGTCGGCAAAGCGTCGCGGATCCCAACGGTCTTCCGGAACAGTGCCAATCGCATCTCCCGATGAATCAAGAAAGCTCCATAGCGCATCCAAGCTGTTACAGTTAGGTGGAAATCGGAGACCTACTCCTACGATCGCTATCCTCATAGTTCGGCAGATTGGGCAAACTCCTTTGCGTGACAACCTAAAACAAAAGAACGATTGATTTTCTCTGTTTTAGTTTGCGCAAAACACGTCAGGCAAATAGCACATTAGAAAAAAATACTCAACCCTGTCGGCCCGCTATGAGAAAAAAACGCTCCCCATTGACTCCAAAAACCCGCAGCGTCCTCTGCTGTATTCTTCTTTTTCCTTTGAGTTTGGGGGCTGAAGGCTTTCGTAACTCTGCCCCGGGAGCCTATGCCTTAGGCCAATCAGGCGGGCGCAATGCATTTATTGACGATGCCTCCGCCGCTTTGCACAACCCGGCCAATCTGGTCGACTTGGCTACCGGGGACGGGATCGATGCCCTGATCAGCCCCACCCTGGTGCACATTAAGTCCGAGTTCAAAGTCGACGGTGGGGGCCGCGCCCGGACCAAAGACCCCTTGAAGGTCTTACCCAATCTATTCATCACGGCCCCGGGACCGAATGAACGGCTGGCGTTTGGCCTCTCGCTAACGGTTCCCTATGGTCTCGCGACTGGCTGGGAAAAGAGCGGCCCCTTCGGGCCCGGCGGTGAGTTGCGCTATCTAGCGCCGTTTGAGAGCGAGATGCTGACCCTTCAAATCAATCCGGTCGTGGCCTACCGCGTCAACGAGCAGCTTTCCGTGGCCTTCGGCCTAAGTGCGCTCTATTCCGAGCTCAGCTTCAAGCAATTCTTCCCGCAGGTCATGGCACCGTTACCCCTTGTCGCCAACGAGACCGTGGCGGAAGCTGATATGGACGGCTGGGGCATCGGCGCTAACTTCGCCGTCAGCTGGGATGTCACCGAGCGCGACCGTCTCGCGCTGACCCTTCGTTCGAAAACAAGCATCAAACACAAAGGCGACAGTCGAATCGGCGCCCTGACTCCGCAAGCCGAGGCCTTCGGTTTTACCGGGCGCGGCTCTGCCGAGACCCGGGTGACCTATCCCTGGATCATCGGTCTCGCCTACGGTAGAAAACTAAGCGATGCCCTGCTGCTCGAAGTACAATACGAGCGGGTGGGATTCTCCGACTTTGAGGAACTCAACATCGACCTCGGCAACAACAACCCGCTCTTCGGTGGGGCCAATGTTACCCGTCAGGACTGGAAGGATTCCCACACTTTCGGGCTCGGTCTGCGCTACGATCATGGCGACGGCCTGCGCACTCATGCCAGCTTGCAGTATTTTAAAAGCCCTGTCCCCGACGACACCCTAAGCACAACCATCCCCGACGGCGATCAGATCGCACTCACGCTTGGCATCACCAAACGATGGGATCGCGCCTATGCGGGCCTGGCCTACTCCTATGTCGACTATGAGTCGCGCCGGGCCGAGATCGGCGGCGTCACCGGAAAGATCGGGACCCAACTTCACTTGTTTGCGATTAATGCGGGCTGGCGGTTTTAAAGTCGCCCGTGCTCTAGCAGCGCGACTGAATCTGCTCGATCGCCCAGTTCGCATGCTCGGCTAACAGCGCATCCCCCCCTGCGGCTACAGATTGCAGTGCGGATTGATCCTCGGCGCTGCCGACATTACCCAAAACGACACAGATATTTCGCCGGAAACGACGCCATTTCAGACGCCGCATCGGCGAGCCCTGCATCCGCTGAGTAAAGGTCGCCTCATCCCAAGCCAGCATTTCGCAGAGTGAGGGTAATTCACGCGGGGCAAATTTGGCCTCCTCGGTTGGCACCGCCCACTTATTCCAGGGGCAGACGTCGAGACACTCGTCACAGCCGTAAAGCCGGTCGCCGATCGCCTCACGAAACTCCAGCGGGATCGCTCCATCATGCTCAATCGTAAGATAAGAAATGCACTTCGAGGCATCGAGCTGGTAAGGCGCGGTAATCGCACGGGTCGGACATACATCGAGGCAACGGGTGCAAGTCCCGCAACGGTCTTTGGACTTTTCCCCGGTCGGCAACTCCAGTGTCGTTACGATGTTGGCCAGAAAGCTCCAGGTGCCCCGCTTCGGCTCGATCAGGATCGTGCTTTTGCCCTGCCAGCCGAGCCCGGCGGCCTCGGCGATCGGTTTTTCCAACAGCGGCCCGGTGTCGACATAAGGGCGCTGCTCACCGCCATATTCGTCGCGTAGAATACGGCAGAGCCGCTTCAACCGCCGCAGCATGAAGTTGTGATAATCATCGCCCAGAGCATATTTGGCGATCCGGTAATTACGATCCGGGTCCGGTTGGTAATAGTTGAGCGCCAGCACGATGATCGACTTCGCCTCGGCCCCCGCGATCAGCCGCTCGGGATGCAGGCGGCGATCATTATTGCGCTCCATCCATGACATGGTGCCATGCTTACCCGCAGCAATCCACTCCTGGTAATAGGCCCCACGCAATGCCAGCGGAACCGCCGCCACAGCCAGCCCGTGAAAGCCCAAGGCCTGCGCTTCCGCCCGCAGCGTTTCTAAAATTTGTTGACCCTTATTCAATACCGACGACAAATAAACACGATTACTGGTGACAGCAAAGTAAAAGCAGTCAGGTTCTTTGGCTTCTGCAGCACAGCCGGTCAACCACACACCGTATAGACACTTTATAACCAACGAAAAACGACACTGATATGAATCGAAACGCTCCCCCACCCATGCCAGGCAACCCATTGGATAATATCGATTGGGAAGCCATTCGTGCTTACCGAAAACTCATTATCGTCGTGCCTCTGTTGATACTCGGGGCAGTCGGTGCAATAACCAGCTACTACATCGTCCAACCGGAAGAGGAAGCAGTGGTCAAACGCTTCGGTCGTGTCGTCGCGCAAAAACAACCGGGGCTCCACTTCAAACTACCCTACGGCATCGATACCGCCCAAATGGTGCCGACCGCCCGTGTCCTCAAACAGGAGTTCGGCTTTCGCACTGAAAGCGTAGCCGGGCGCACCCAATACCGCAAAGACCGGATGCACCGCGATGAGTCCCTGATGTTGACGGGCGACCTCAAGGTGATCGACGTCGAGTGGGTCGTGCAATACCGGGTCAGTGATCCCAATAAGTTTCTCCACCAAGTCCGCCAGCCCGAACAGACCCTACGTGATGTCTCCGAAGCCGTCATGCGCCAGATCGTCGGCAACAGCCTCGGCAGTGATGTCTTGACCGAAAAGCGGGTGCAAGTCGCCAACTCCGCGAGAGTCGAACTGCAAAAAGCCATGGATGACTTCGATCTGGGCATCCAGATCAGTACCATCGAGCTTCAGGACGTGACGCCGCCGGAACCGGTCAAGCCCGCGTTTAATGAGGTAAATCAGGCGGAGCAAGAGCGTGAGCGCTTTATCAACGAAGCCGAAAAACGGCGCAACCAAGTCATCCCGCGCGCCGAAGGGCAGGCCCAGCAAATGATCGCCGAAGCGCAGGGATACGCCGCCAGACGTGTCAATGCCGCCAGGGGTGAGGCCGATCGCTTCACTGCCATCAATGCCGCTTACCGCGAGTCACCCGACGTCACCCGCCAGCGCATGTACCTGGAAATGATCGATCAAGTCCTGCCCAATGCCGGCAAGATCTTTATCCTCGACGAAAACCAATCAGCTCCGCTGCCCCTGCTTAACCTGGGCGACTCACCGCTGCAACTTCCCGCCAAACGCTAGTCATGAATAAACAACAAATTTCCTTCATCGCCCTATTCCTTATCGTCGCCGCTTCTGTGGTCGTCCTCTTAGCCTCGGTCTATACCTTGGACGAGGCCGAGCAGGCCGTCGTCGTCCAACTGGGCGCTCCGGTCGGTGATCCGATTACGACCCCTGGCTTGCACTTCAAGCTGCCCTTCATTCAGGAGGTCCGCCGCTTCGACAAACGTATCATATCCTGGGATGGCGACCCGAACCAAATCCCGACCCGCGGGGAGCAATTCATCTCGGTCGATACCACCGCGCGCTGGCGCATCGTAGACCCCCTCATCTTCATGCAGCGGGTCCAAAACGAGCGCGGCGCCACCATGCGCCTCAACGACATTCTCGACTCCGTGGTGCGTGACAAAATCTCCGCCACCGATCTGGTCGAAATCGTCCGCTCCAAAGACTGGAAAATCAGTCAGGATGATTTGGAGCGCGTCCAGCTGACGGGCGAAGAGGATGAAGAAATCCTGATGCAGGAAGTTAAAACCGGTCGCCAGGAACTGGTCCGGTCTATCTTAACCCAAGCGGCCAGCCAAATGCCGGAAATGGGCATTGAACTGGTCGATATCCGAATCAAACGCATCGATTACGTCGACGCCGTCCAGCAACGCGTCTTCGAGCGGATGATCGCTGAGCGCCAGCGCATCGCCGAGCAATTCAGATCCGAGGGCCAGGGGCGCGCCGCCGAAATTGATGGCGATACCGAACGTTCACTCTCTGAGATTCGATCCGAAGCCAACCGCCAAGCCGAAATCATTCGCGGCCAGGCCGATGCGGAAGCGACTCGCATCTACAGCGAAGCCTTCGGAGCCGACCCCGAGTTCTACGCGTTTCTCAGAACACTCGAGAGCTACCCCAAGACCGTCGGACCCAGCTCAACCTTGATCCTGGGGACCGATACCGAATACTTCCGCTACCTGCGCGATGTCAGTGTGCAAAAGCGCGAAACTGAATAATTTTTTGTAGCGAGGTACAAACACAGGACCCGGGTACCTTTATTTAGGCCGTAGCTTGGGATGCAATAGTCGGGTCTCTCTGACATCGCTCCTGAATAGAAGGCCATGGAAACTGAGGACCCAACTTGTAGCTTCTGGACAACTCATCTATGCTATTTTTCTCGTCTCTACAGATCATCCAAGAATTCCCATATCCGGAACGACTGGAGTGGGATGAAAGCTGAGACCGGTGTGGTCACTGAACGCGGGGCGGGAGATTGAGGGCGCGGCAGGCGGCTCGCATCATACCGGGGGCATCGACGGTTTGGTGCGACCAGATTTCGAGGGAGCGGGCACCTTGGTGGACGAGCATGGAGAGGCCGTTGGCCACGCGGAGGCCGCGGTGGTGGGCGGCTTGGAGCAGGCCGGTGGCGGCTGGGTTGTAGATCATATCATAGACGGCCCAGGCGGCGGGCAGGTGGGCGACATCGAAGGGTACGGGGTCATCTGGCTGCAAGCCGAGTGAGGTGGCATTGATCAGGACTCCGGCGGGGGGCAGCTCTTGCGGGGGCTGGTTGCGGGCGA
>REBV01000287.1 GCA_007692545.1 Puniceicoccaceae bacterium | reverse complement strand
AGTGAGGGTGAGAGTGAGGGTGAGAGTGAGGGTGAGAGTGAGGGTGAGAGTGAGGGTGAGGATTTTCCTGTGGCGTGCTCGCTTGCCGAGCGCCGTTGGCGGTTTTCCCGGAGGTCTGCTAAGGGCGTCCGGCGAGCGGACACGCCACGAGAAATGGATCAATAAATGAGAATTCGCTTCGTCGCTGCTTTATTCGTCGGCAAAGGCGATATCGGGCTCGAAAGAGAGGGCGAGCCGGTATTGAGTGCCGGGGCGCATGACCAGCGGGCGGTCGCGCTGCAGGATCTGCAGGTAGTGCAGGTTGCCGTAGTAGGTCCGCATTTTTGGATCGTCGGTCACGACTTCGAGCTCTTTCCATTCCGCCTGGAAGTCGTCTTTGATCACCTCTGTGCGGTGCCCATTTTCGCCGAGTGTGAAGGCGGTGGCCACCCGGTAGCGGCTGTGGGTCGCGGCGATGCCGAGGATGTAGCGCATCTTATCCAGCGTCACTTGCTGCTTTACAGAAAAGCAGAACTCACAGCTGATTTTACCTTTAAGGAAGGACCAAGTGACTTTGCAGGAGCCGAGGCCGTTGACCAGTTCCTCATCTTTGGTGATGAGCTCGGGCTGGTCGTATTTGAAATTGAGCGCGTTGCGCAGGCCCATGCTGGTGGTGCAGTTTTTGCCGTAGAAGGAGGGAACGATGACTTTGTCGCCAAAAGTAAGCTCCGGTTGCATGATGGGCAGGTATTGATCGACCGGCCAGTCAAAGATACCGGGCGAGTGGGGGAAGGCGAGGTAGTCGCAGGTGCCTTTGCCGAGCTTGCTGGATCCCATCAGCGGAAGTTGCACAGCGAGGCCCGAATCCGGGTCCTGATAAACGAAGAGCCCCTGCTCCTTGCGGTGGGATTTATCGAAGCTGACGTAGCGGGCGACCTTGCGGGGCGGGACTGTTGCCGATGGCGCGGCATTGCCTCCGGCGGATCGTGCCAGCCGCGACCACTGACAGAGGTAGCGCGCAGCATCGAAATTGGCCATACGCGTGGTGTGGTAGGGCACGGTGTTGCGCTCTTCGTCACGGATGACCAGGTAGCCATGCTCCTGATCCAGATAGGTGACGAAAAAGTTCATGAAGAGGCGGCGGACCGTATCGACGTACAGATCGCGCTGATTCGGAGCGATCCACCCGTCGCGGAGTGCTTGCAGGACGAGGCTGATGCAGTGCATCTGCCCATAGGCACCAAGCGAGCGTCCATAAGCCCAGCCGACACCATCCTGGCGGGCCAGATCCGGAATCAACTTGAGGTATTTCTCCGAATAAGAGCGCAGACTGGGGAGCTTGCGCTCGCGCAGGTGCAGGTTGGCATGTAGCTGCAGCGACTGGCGGATGAAGACAAAGCTGAGCACACCGTAGATGTCGAAGGCCCCACCGAGGCGGCTGTCTTCGCCAGCGGCGTCATCGAAATAACCGGTCGAGGATTTACTGTCGATGCGCTCAAGAAAGCGGTCAATCAGGCGGCCGGTCTCGTCCTTCTTGGAAAGACCCAGGCTGAAACGGGTCACCGCCTTGGCAATATTGAAGGCCTGGTAGTGGTTTTCGTAGTCGCTGCGTTCGAGCAGGAGCTTGTCGAGTTGTTCGCGGGTCGGGTCCATCAGGCGCTCCCAGACAGCGTTGCGGTCTTTGGCCGGGCTGAAGGAGAGGAGGCCCAGGGCTGCGTAGGCCAAGCCGTTTTCCATCTCTTCGGGGCTGAAGGCCTGCGCGGTGACGGTGCGGGCGGCCAAATCAATCAGGTCGTAGTCGCCGAGTGTGGTCTCGTTGGTCGCCCGGTAGTACTCGCCGATGGCGAGTGCGGCGTGGCCCGGTTCGTCCAGGCGGCTAGGTTCCCCCGCCACCGGTGTAATCGTACCCTGTTCGGTAATCGACTCTAAGTTATGCCCCAAAATGGATTGGGCCATGTCGAGGCATTGATCTGCAAAATTTTCCATTGGTAAAAGGCGTCACTCTGACGCAAGCAAGCTCACGATCAAGTTTCTCCAAGTCCAAGTTGTCAACAGATTATCATAGATATTCAATGCCCCTGACGTGTCAGGCATATAAGCGAAACGCCTTTAAAATTCGTTGACCTCCCTGGGGGGCGGACTTGGCTCAAGCTTGATTAGTTTTATTATCAGTGTATATTAGCTCTGGTATCAAATAATACCCCCTCCGAATATGACATCTGACAACACCTCGATGGAGTCGGTCTCGCATGAGCACCGTAAGTTCCCGCCCCCGGCTGATTTTGTGAGCCAGGCTCACATTAGCGGGCTTCAGGCCTATCAGTCGCTCTATGCCAGAAGTTTGCAGGATCCGGAAGGGTTTTGGGCCGAGGCCGCCGAGGAGCTGTATTGGTTTAAAAAGTGGGATACCGTGCTGGATGCCTCGGAAGCACCTTTTTTTAAATGGTTTGAGGGCTCACGCACCAATTTGTCTTATAATTGCCTGGATCGCCAACTGGCTGCGGGGCGCGGTGATCAGGTCGCGATCCACTGGGAGGGTGAGCCGGGCGATACCCGTGATATTTCTTATGCGGAGTTGCACCGCGAGGTCTGCCGCCTGGCCAACGCGCTCAAAGCCAAGGGCGTGCAAAAGGGCGACCGTATCGCGATTTATCTCCCCATGATCCCTGAATTGGCTGTCGCCGTGTTGGCCTGTGCCCGTATTGGCGCGGTCCATTCGGTGATTTTTGCCGGGTTTTCGGCCGATTCGATCCGTGATCGCGTGCTGGATAGTGAAACACGGATGGTCATCACCGGCGACGGCGGCTACCGCCGGGGCAAGATGCTGGAGTTGAAGAAGATCGTCGATGAGGGCGTTGAGAACTGTGCCTGTGTGCGGGATGTCATCGTCGTGCGGCGTGGCGAGGACCATCCGGTCGACTGCCCGATGCAGGCAGGCCGCGACAGCTGGTACCATGAATTGGTGGCCGAGGTGAGCGATGATTGCCCGGCTGAGGAAATGGAAGCAGAGGACCTGCTCTTTCTCCTCTACACCAGTGGCACCACCGGCAAGCCCAAGGGCATCATGCACACGACAGCAGGCTACCAGGTCTATAGCTACCTGACCGCCAAATACATTTTCGACCTGAAGCCGGACGACGTTTACTGGTGCACGGCCGACGTGGGCTGGATCACCGGGCACACGTACATCGTCTATGGCATCCTGCAAAACGGCGTCACTCAGGTCATGTATGAGGGCGCACCCAATCACCCCGACGCAGGCCGCTTTTGGGAGATTGTGGAAAAATACAAGGTGTCCATCTTCTACACCGCGCCGACGGCCATCCGTGCCTTCATGAAGTGGGGGGATGACTGGGTAGCGGGTAAAGACCTCTCCTCGCTGCGTTTGCTGGGGACGGTGGGGGAGCCGATCAACCCCGAAGCCTGGATCTGGTATCATAAAATGATCGGAGGCGAGCGCTGCCCCATTGTGGATACCTGGTGGCAGACGGAAACCGGCGGACACATGTTGACCCCTATTCCGGGCGCGACCCCGACCAAGCCCGGTTGTGCGACGGTCCCGTTTTTTGGAATTGAGCCAGCTATTTTGAGTGACGATGGCGAAGAAGTGGCGGCCGGCATCCTCGCGATTAAAAAGCCCTGGCCCGGCATCCTCCGCGGCATCTACGGTGATCCGCAACGCTTTAAAGACACCTATTGGTGTAAGTGGGGCGGGCAGTATTATTTCCCCGGCGACGGTGCCCGCCGCGATGAGGATGGCTATATCTGGATCCTTGGACGGGTCGATGACGTGGTCAATGTATCCGGGCACCGTATCGGTACTGCCGAGCTGGAGAGTGTCTTCGTGGAGCACAAAGACGTGGCCGAGTCGGCCGTTGTCGGCATCCCGCACGAGATCAAAGGAATGGGGCTGGTCGCCTTTGTCACGGTGATTGACGGCCGCGCTCATGATGACCACTTGCGCCAAGAACTGATCGCCATGATCGATAAAAGCATCGGTAAATTTGCCCGTCCTGAGCGCATTCTTTTTTCCTCGGACCTGCCCAAGACCCGCTCCGGCAAAATCATGCGCCGCCTGCTGCGGGACATTGCCGAGGGCAAGGAGCTGGGGAATACGACCACGCTGGCAGATCCCTCGGTGGTTGAGGCGCTGCAACAGCAATATCTGGAGGCCTGACGATCGATCAAATACGCTATGAAAATACGTTTCCCACTTCTATTTTGCCTGATCTTGAGCTTCGCTGCGGCGCAAGCGCCGAAGAGCGATCTGGATATTGAGCCCTTTGTGCATTGGCTTTTGGAGGACGGAGAGCGCCTGGGAGACGTGCGCTTTGCTGAAGTGGTGAAAGCGGTCACGGGCAAGCAGATTTTGCCGGTCGATCCAGGCGATCCAGTCGACGCACTGATGCTGCGGCATATTCAGGCGGGATTCGACGCGATGTTAGAGGCACTGGCCGAGCCCGATAATCCGATTCACGCGGTTGGTCGGGTGAATGAGATCAGCGGTCACCTGGAAGATTATTTACTCGAACGCCTCGATAAAGACGTCGATTTCGAGTGCACTGTCCCGGTCAATGCATCAGGCCGCTTGCAGCGCTCCGGCTATCCGGATTTACGGCTGGAGCACTTGCCCAGTGGCCGCGTCTTTTACATTGACCCCAAGGTCTACCGCGCGGGCAGTGAGTCGAGCAGCTTCCGCACCTTCTATTTCGAACCCAAGCGCGAAACCAATAAGATCCTCGATGATGCTTCTCATCTGATTGTGGGCGTGGCGCATGGCGGTAAAGTCGACGACCTCTGGCAGCTGCAGACCTGGAAACTGGTCGACTTAATCGACTTCCGTGTGCGCCTGAAAGCCGAGTTTCAGTCCAGTAACCGGGAACTCTACCAGGACGCAGCGGTTCTGCTGGAGAGTGATCCGGTAGAATGAGTCAACTGAAGCTCCGGAGGCTGTGTGTCACACACACCAGCGTCCGTTTCGACTCAGAAATCCCAGACGATATCCCCAGTCGGCGCGTCGGTGACGACAATTTGGACACCCTCTTGGATCACCTCAGGATATTTTTCTTGGGCGGCAGGCTTTAACGATGTCAAATACTTGCCTACCCCGACAAGTTCATCCACCTCGACTTGAATCACCCTATATTCGAGGAAATATTGGTGGGCGGCAGAGGTCAACTGGCGCAGATTGTTATGGATAACCTAAGTTTGCGACGAAGCCCGAACCTTTTGGAATGCCGGAATAGCCAGTGCAGCCAGCAGGCTAATGATAGCAACAACCGTCAGTATCTCAATCAGCGTGAAACCATCATCGTTCCTATTTGAACGAGTCTGTTTGGCCTGAAGAAAGTGGATGGCAGGCTTCATGGATCCTTAAGAACTGATAATCTCGCACTAAACTGACTAAAAGATAAAGCGCACTAATAAACTTAATTAGTGTAAGTAATATCAGGGTAGTCGGAAATGTCAATATCTGAAAACTAGCGGAATTGCACGCCAACTGGGGTCAATTGCTCAAAGGCAGGCTAGCATTTTTTCAAAACTGATCAGACTTTGGGTTTAATCTATATGGGCCGCATGTTTTATTAAGACATCGCACAGTTGTTGCATTCGAATGGGTTTAATTAAAAAATCATCCATGTGCGGGTAGCTGTTTTGAAGGCTGAATTCATCGATGATATTGGCTGTAAATAAAACAATCGGGAGCTTGGAAGCTATTGTCTGGGCGGAACTCGCTCCGGCCTCGCGGCCCCATTCACGGATGATTTTGGACGCACGTTTGCCATCGAGCACCGGCATATTATCATCCATCAGTATCAGCTGAAAACTAGAGTCGGTTTTTAGCACTTCCAGCGCGGCGGCTCCATCGTCTGCCATTTGACAGGTGCAGCCTAATGCTTCCAGTTGGCGGGAAATGATTAGTTGATTCACCTCATTGTCTTCTGCGATGAGTATTTTCAATCCGAGCTGTGGATACGCATGCTTCTTTTTTGGTGGAATCGGTTTTTCAGGTGACACGACTCGGAGCGCCAACGAAAACTCAAAACAGGATCCCTTTCCTGGCTGGCTCTCCGCAGTCAACTGGCCGCCCATTAGACCCACCAACTGTGAGCTGATACTCAGACCAAGTCCGGTTCCGCCGTACTGGCGGGTGGTCGAGCTATCCGCCTGGGTGAAACGCTCAAAAATGTTCTTTCTGGTCGCTGCATCCATTCCGATCCCGGTGTCGATGACTTTAAATTGGAGTTGCGCATTCGAATCTTCAACTTTGATTAATTCAACGATTAGAGAGATGACTCCGTCTTGGGGGGTAAATTTAACTGCATTACTCAAAAGATTCAGTAGGATTTGCTTCAATCGGTAGCTGTCTCCCGATAAAGCGAGATCCAGCTTGTCGCTATGTGGGAAGTTGACGCTCAAGCCTTTCTTTTCAGCACTGCGGGCGATTGTGGAGATACACTCATTCAATAGTTTAAGCAGGGAAAAGGTGCTGTACTCCAACTTCATTTGTTGCGCTTCAATTTTGGAAAAATCCAGCACGTCATTAATCACGTGCAGCAATAAATCCCCGGATTCAGCAATAACATTCAAGTCTTCCATATCCTGAGGGGACAAGCGCTCACTATGGCTTTTAAGCAGCTCAGTTTGAGCGATGATACCAAAGAGGGGGGTGCGGATCTCGTGGCTCATCATCGCCAGGAAGTGGCTCTTGGCTTGGGTAGCTGCCTCAGCCTTTTGTTTGGCTTCCTCAAATTCCTGTGTCCGCTCACTCACGCGCTGTTCGAGTCTTTCATTGCTTGATTTAATGGACTCTAGTACTTGCTCACTGTGTTTCATGACCTGATCCAGCATCACGACCAGTAGGGCACCTGCAGCAAAGATGATTGTGAAGGCGAATATGCCATCACGTGCCAGCGTATCAGCGGCGTAGTGAAGTGTGCCTGGAATGTGGGGGCCAATGAGCGTTTTAAAATAAAAGATACAGTTCCCCAGTAGAATAATGACGAAGCAAATAACGGCGGTTCGTTTACTCGCGAAAATGAGTGCTGAAAGCAGAAGTATGATGTCAAATACGAATAGTTGAAAGGCTGTGCCAACAGGTTGGGCATAATATCCGGAAGGGAGGATCGCTATGATTAAGTGTAGCGGCAGGGTGATCCCCAGGGCCAAGCTGGAGCCGGCGAGCTCTAATTTTCTTTTAAACGTGAAACGAACCGATAGAATGATGGCAGCAAGGAAACATAAATTGACTCCAATCCGAACAGGCAATCCCGGAGGTTGAGACCAGAGAAAGCGCAGCAGATTAACCAAGGCAACGGCTCCCAGGATCAGGCTGATTCCCAGTAGTAGGCGTGCCTTTAGGCGAACAAAATGATTATGTCCGTGGTAAACAGTTTCGAGGCGCTTCAAAAACATATCAATCGGACGGGGCATGGTAGGCCTCATTAGAGGGGAGGTTTGTTTAGGCGTGTTTTCGGCGTTCTCATGATGCTTTGCCCATCATCCAGATGGCATCAGCGTGAAAGTTCTAGCCGCAGGTTTGGTTCAACACGTGCCCCTGAAAACACGATCTCACTTGGCAAGAACGATGTTGCATTCGTAAATACAGAAAAGGGAACTTCGATCACACCTGCGCCATCTAGTGCGAACAATGAGTTGGCTGAGGTAAACTCAACACCACCTTCCCTAAAATTGTCAATGATCAGAGCGCCAGCGGAATAGCCGGTCGACACCAAGATTATCATGAGGTGAATGAGAGCACGCATCCATGATGTTGTATTTACATGGCAGAACTTGCAATCTTTTCTTCTTTTTTGCAAAACGTGGAGATGTATCGATGGAGTGGAGGCGGTGCTGAGAAAAATGAAGTTCCCCTACGAATGGGAGTAGCTGCTTTTTGAACGCTCATGCGAGGTGCAAGGCATCCAGAGTTTTTTAATCAGTCGGATCCGACTGATCAAACGGATCTTATTTTTACAGTGGCGCGGTGCCTTTGCATTTGGGGTAGGCGATGCAACCCCAAAACTGGGAGCCTTGGCCCTTGCCCTGGCGGGCAGTGCGGAGGGCCATGAGTTCGCCGCATGTTGGGCACTTCGGGATGGCTTTTGATGGATCGGACGGATCCGACCGATCAGACCGATCGTTTTTTCGTCTTTCGGCGATGCGGGCGGCGGCGAGTTGCTCGGAGAAGCCGCCACCCTCAATGAAGGCTTGCTCCAGGCTGATGAGTTGCTGATCGAGCAGATAGTTGGCCTGGTGGATCAGGCAAATAAGTGCATTGGCCACAACGGCTGGATCTTCGTGTTCGGTGTAGGGCGCGTAGAGTTTTACACGAGCGCGGTCGCCGGTGTCATCCGGTGCGTGGAGGGGGGATGCTTCGGGTGCTTGACGAATCCGGCCACCGAGGCTACGGACCTTGCTGGCTTCTTCGCCGTTGGGTTGCCAGAGTGGTAAGTCGTTTTGACGGAGGTAGTCTTCGAAATCGAGGAGCAACTCCTCCAGGCTGGCGCGGGCGACATTGGTGAGCTTGAGCTCCGACTTGGTGCTGACGGCTCCGGCGCGGTTGCCTTCAGCGATGTTTTGGCGTCCGCTGCGGGCGGCCTGCACCATCTGGTCGTGGGTGCGGCTATACCCGCTAACAAACCTGCGACAAAAGCTGACGGTGCCGTCGTAGATGAGGGTGGTGGTCTGGAAGCTGCGGAGACGCCGGTAGCCGCCGCTCGGTCGCAAGCGGCGCTTGGGGGCTGGGCGGTCTTCCGGGAGTTTGGGCATGGTCGCTGGTTTTTTGGATTATTTTGATCGATCGGATCGGACCGATCCGACCGATCAGTTTATTGTGCGCCGGGCATTCTGAAACATCTTGAGCCAGGGGCCGGCTTCGCCGGTGAATTGATCTTTTGGGCGGTAGCTCATTTGCAGGGCGCGGAAGCAGCGCTCCGGGTGGGGCATCAGGATGGTGGCGCGGCCGTCGGGTGTGGTGAAGGCAGTTGCGCCTGCGGGGGATCCGTTGGGGTTGGCAGGGTAGCGCTCGGAGGGCTGGCCTTCAGCGTTAATGTAACGCAGGCTGACCAGATCCTGGCTGCGGCATTTCTCCAGGTCGCCGGTGGCGGAGAAATCGGCCCGGCCTTCGCCGTGGGCGACGGGGATGGGCAGGCGGCTGCCTTCCATGCCCTGGAAGAAGATGCTGGGTGTCTTGAGCACTTCGACATTGGCATAGCGGGCTTCGAATTGCTCGGAGCGGTTGCGCACAAATTGTGGCCAATGCTCGGCACCGGGGATGATGTCTTTGAGCTGGGAGATCATTTGGCAACCGTTACAGACACCGAGCGTAAAGCTGTCGGGGCGCTCAAAGAATGCATAAAACATGTCGGCGAGCTTTGCATTGTACAGCACGCTTTTAGCCCAGCCGGAACCGGCACCGAGGACGTCGCCGTAGGAGAAACCGCCGCAGGCGACGAGGCCGGCGAAGTCTTTCAAGTCGACGCGACCGGCCAGCAGATCTGTCATATGGATGTCGATGGGGAGGAAACCGGCCCGGTCGAAGGCGAAAGCCATTTCGTTTTGGCCGTTGATGCCTTGCTCACGGAAGATGGCGATACGGGGCTTTGCCCCGGATGCGAGATGTGGGATGCGGGATGCGGGACCTGCCGGGGGAGCCTTCGCGAGCGAAGACGCCACGCTGGTGTTGAAGCGCTCGACTTCATCGATGTCGAAGCTGGGTTGGATGAGGGTGCCTGGGTTGCCTTCGTCGAGGAGGGCGTCGTATTCCTCCCGCGCGCAGGCAGGGTTGTCGCGCTGGGCTTGCATGTGGAAGCTGAGCTCGCTCCAGGCGCGGTTCAGGCTGGTGATGCTTTCGGTGAAAAGGGGCTCGTTATTGAGCCGGATGCTGAGCGTTTGCTCGGCTGTGGTGCTGCCGATCAGGTGGGCGATTTTCGAGAGGCCGTGTTTGGCCAGGATTTGGATGACGGCGGGGAGCTGGGACCTGTCGATTTCGATGACAGCACCCAGCTCTTCAGCGAAAAGGGCGGCTAGGCTGGGCTGTTGCGGGGACGCGGGCTGAAGCACCGCGCTACCAGCGGAATTCACGATTTTGTCAAGGAGTAGTGATACGCCTTTGCGACCGGCAAAACACATTTCAGCGAGTGTCGCAATCAGCCCGCCGTCGCTGCGGTCGTGGTAGCTGAGGATGAGGTCCTCTTGGAGTAGCTCCTGGATAGCGGCGAAGAAGCCCTTGAATGTCTCGGGGTCGTCGAGGTCGGGGGTGGCATTGCCGACTTGCTTATAAACCTGGGCCAGGGTGCTGCCGCCGAGGCGGTTTTGTCCATTGCCGAGATCGATCAGGAGGAGGGCGCTGTCGCTCGATTTGAGGTCGGGCGTCACGGTCTTGCGCACGTCTTCGACGCTGGCGAAGCCGGTGACCATCAGACTGAGGGGGGAGACTTGTTTGTGGTCTTTGCCTTTCGAGTCCTGCCAGCTGGTGCGCATGGACATGGAGTCTTTGCCGACGGGGATACAGATGCCGAGGGCGGGGCAGAGCTCCATGCCGACGGCTTTGACGGTGTCGTACAGGTTGGCATCTTCGCCAGGCTCACCGGCGGCGACCATCCAGTTGGCCGAGAGCTTGATCTGGCCGATCCCGCCGACATGGGCGGCGGCTATGTTGGTCAGGCACTCGCCGATGGCGATGCGCCCGGAGGCGGCGGCGTTGAGGATGGCGATGGGGGTGCGTTCGCCCATCGCCATGGCTTCGCCGGTGGTGGCATCCATGGTGGTGGAGGTCACGGCGACATCGGCTACGGGGGTCTGCCAGGGGCCGACCATTTGGTCGCGGGTCACCATGCCGGTGATGCTGCGGTCGGCGATAGTGATGAGGAAGCTTTTGTTGGCCACAGCGGGGAAGCGGAGCACGCGGTCGATGGCGTCGGGTAGTTTGATCCCGGATACGTCGAGATCGGCATGTTCTTCGACCAGCCGGGTGACGTCTTTGAGCATCTTGGGAGTCTTGCCTAGCAGGACGCTCATCTCCATATCGATAGGCTTGTTCTTAAAGTGGGCGTCTTCGAGGACGAGTTGGCCATCGTTGGTCGCTTCACCCACCACGGCGAAGGGGCACCGCTCGCGCTCACAGAGGGCCTCAAAGTCGGCCAGGCGGTCGGGCATGATGCCCATGACGTAGCGCTCCTGCGATTCATTGCACCAGATCTCCATCGGGCTCATGGACCTGTCTTCGTTGTGGATCTTACGCAGGTGAAAGCGTCCACCCGTGGCTTCGACCAGTTCGGGCAGGCCGTTGGAGAGGCCCCCGGCACCGATATCGTGAATCGAGAGCATGGGGTTTTCCGCGCCGAGGGCGATGCACCCGTCGATGACTTGTTGGCAGCGGCGTTCCATCTCGGGGTTGCCACGCTGCACGGAGTCGAAGTCGAGGGCTTCGGACTGGGAGCCGGCACCGATCGAGGAGGCTGCGCCGCCGCCCAGGCCGATTTTCATGGCGGGTCCGCCGAGTTGGATAATCAGAGCGGTGGGGGGGATGTCTTTTTTGGCGACGTGCTCGCGCTTGAGGTTGCCCATGCCACCGGCGCACATGATGGGCTTGTGGTAGCCTCGGTGCTGGCCGTTGTGCTCAAGCTGGAGGGTGCGGAACATGCCGCAGAGCTGGGGGCGGCCGAACTCATTGCCAAACGCGGCACCACCGATCGGGCCTTCGAGCATAATCTCCATCGGTGAGGCCATGCGGGCGGGGTGTTCAGCGATGGGCTGCTCCCAGGGGAGGGGGTAGCCGGGCACTTCCAGGTTGGAGACCATGAAGCCGGCCAGCCCAGCCTTGGGGCGGCCACCGATGCCGGTGGCGCCTTCGTCGCGGATCTCGCCGCCGACACCGGTGGCGGCACCGGGAAAGGGGGAGATGGCGGTGGGGTGGTTGTGGGTCTCGACCTTACAGAGGATGTCGAGCTGGCTGGGGGTCTTGCGGTAGTTGAAGTCGCTCTTTTGGTCGACCTCCCACCAATCGCCGGGAAAGCCTTCCAGCACCCCGGAGTTGTCGGAGTAGGCCACTAGCACGCCCTCTGGGTTGAGCTGGTGGGTGTTGCGGATCATGCTGAAGAGCGAGCGCTCGCTCTTTTCACCGTCCACGATCCAGTCGGCATTGAAGATTTTGTGGCGGCAGTGCTCGGAGTTGACCTGCGAGAACATGACCAGCTCGGCATCGGTCGGGTCGCGCTGCATTTTCTGGTAGGCGGCTACCAGGTAGTCGATCTCGTCGGGCGACATGGCCAGGCCCCAGTCGATGTTGGCTTTTTTTAAGGCTGCGGGCCCTTCGGCCATCAGCGGCACGCTGCGCAGGGGGGCTGGTTCGAGGTGCTGGAAGAAGTCGCTCAGGTCGGTGTAGACCGCCTCGGTCATCCTATCGTAGAGCGCGAGCAGGGCCAGGCCGAGCTCTTCGGGGCCGAGCACGCGACCGTCTCCCGTGGTGATGCTGTAGTGGATGCCGTGCTCGACGCGGTGCACAGCATCGAGCGCGCAGTTGTGAAAGATGTCGGTCGCCTTGGTCGACCAGGGGGAAATGGTGCCCTTGCGCGGGGTGACGAAGAAGCCGCCCTTGCGGGCGAAGTGCTGCTCGGCCCCCAGCAGGGCAAAAGCGCGCTCAGTCGTCTGCGCGTCGAGGGAAGTGGTCTCGATAAAGTAGACCTCGACCGCATCGATGCGGGCGATCTCTGCGGTCGGCGCCTGGGCGCTGAACGCATCGTTGAGCGCCTTTTGTAGGGCGGTGAGACGGAAATCGGAGAATGCCTGGCGGCCTTGGAGGATGATTGGTTGCATAGCTGAAAAATGAAGTAGGCGCTAAGTTGGCGTGCGATGGCGGAGGGAACAATACGAAAAGGATGCCGCAGCTGTATAAACCTATGTTCATATTTCGGTGCGCCGGTGTGGCTCATGCTGCGGGTGTTCGGTGTATGCGGGCGTATCCGGTCGAGGGGCAAGCCCGCTCGACTACGTAGTCGAGCGGCTTGCCGTCCGACATGAGCGGGTGAGTGGTTCTGTATTGGCGGGATCTCACGCGGAATGGTCATTGATCATTTCAAGCCAAAGACTAGCGAAACAGGAGTTTCGCGTTCCCGGGAACGCAGCTCTCCCGAGCTGCCGCCCAGTGTCCAAATCGAAATCGTCTCCCAACGAGACTTGAGATCAGGCTTGGTAATTTCCATTCATTGCGCGGAGATAATCACCAGGTGGAATCCAAATCGATACCGATTTGGATTTGGGCATGGATTTGCTTTTTCGGGAATATCGGGCATTTTCAGATTCTCATGATTTCCATGAATCGATTCCCGGCGCTTCGTCCTATTTGTTTAATCGCGCTTGCTGCATTTTTGGCGGGTGCCCTCTTTACTTTTGCCATGCCTGAAAAACCGACACCTCCCGAAACCTGCGCTGTAAACGTCAGCGAGTCTGCTTCGGCTTGCGCCTTGCCCTCTCATGTCGATTTGTCCGGCAAGGGCTTCCCGGTGCAGCGGAGCGATGCGGAATGGCGCGAGCGCTTGACCGAGATCCAGTATCACGTGGCGCGGAATCAGGGGACGGAGCGGCCCTTTGCCAATCCGTACCACGACAATAAGCGGGTGGGGCTGTATCGCTGTGTCGGCTGTGATACGCCACTTTTCAGCAGCACGGACAAATTTGATTCTGGCACCGGGTGGCCCAGTTTCACGCAGCCGATTGATCCGCGCACATTGGGTGAGCACCGCGACACCAGCTACGGGATGGTGCGCATAGAGGTGCACTGCGCGGTGTGTGGCTCACACCAGGGGCACGTGTTCCCGGATGGGCCGAAGCCGACGGGCTTGCGCTACTGCATTAACTCGGCCTCAATGCGCTTTGAGGCGGCCGAGTCGGCAGATGCGATCCGGGAATTGGTGCTGGCCTGGTATGCGGCGCGAGTGGACTGATTAGGGGCACTCGCGCATGGCGGTAACTTAAGGTACTTCAGTCAAGTTATTGGATCACTGGGATAGCTTGCTTCAGCTACCCTTTTGGGGTTATAAGTATCTTATTATTATTTATTTATTGGCTGTCGGCAGCTAAAGCAGCCGTTCCCAGTGTAAGTCCTAAACAGTCTTAAGTTAGTGCCATTCGGATCACCCACTATCCACTAACTACGAACCACTCCCGGCTTCGCCGGGTCAGCTATTTGGCGCTGAGTTGCTCGAGGATTTGGTAGTTGCGCTGGAGCATTTTGCTGGGGTCTTCGAGGAGGCCGGCGGCCATGCGTGCGTTGTCCAACAATTGCTGGCTGATGAGTGTGGCCAACTCACTGTTGCTTTCGCGTATGCCGGCCAGATTTCTGACCAGGGCATGGCGTGGATTGATTTGGAGTTTGACCGGTGGTTCGCCGCCCAGCATGTCGGGGCCGCCGGTTTTTTGCTGCATGGCTTTCATCATTTTGCGCATTTGCGCGGTCATCATCTTATCGGCGTTGACGATCATGGCCGGGCTGCCGACGAGGCGCTCACTGGCGGAGACTTCGCTGACTTCGTCGCCGAGCTTCTCTTTGATAAACTGGCAGAGGGCTGCGGAGGCCGCTTGCTCGAGGGGCTCACTCTTTTCGGTATCGGTCTCGGGGGCGATGGCGTCGAGGTCGATCCCGTCGCTATCGGCGGAGACGAAGTTTTTCTCCTCGAAGGCGCGGGCGTGGTTCATGACAAACTCATCGATCGGCTCGTAGAGGTAGAGCACCTCGATATTGCGGGCTTTGAAGGCTTCGATGTAGGGGCCGCTCTCGATGGCGCTGCGGCTGGGGCCGAAGAGGTAGTAGATTTCCTTTTGGCCCTCCGGGGCGCGGGACAGGTAGTCGCTCAGGCTGGTGGTCTTGCCCGCCTCGGTGTAGCTGGACTCGTAGCGGAGCAGGCCGAGCAGTTGATCACGGTGGGTGAAGTCGGTGGTGACGCCCTCCTTGAGGAAGAGCCCGAAGTCTTGCCAGAATGCGTCGTAGATTTCCGGCTCTTTTTTGGCCTTTTCTTCGAGGGTCTTGAGGAAGCGCTTGGTGATGACCTTGTTGAGCTTCTGAATGAGGCTGCTGTCCTGCATCGATTCGCGCGAGATATTGAGCGGGAGATCGGCGCTATCAACGACGCCGCGGACGAAGCGCAGCCAGTCGGGCAGCAGGTTTTTCGGCTGACTGTCGATCAGCACCTTGCGGCAGTAGAGGCCGACGCCGGGCTCCATGCGCCCGAAGCCGAAGCCCTCCATATTCTCGGTGGGTGCGTAGAGGAGGGCATTGATTTCGAGCGGAGCATCGGCATTGAAATGCAGCCAGAAGCGCGGCTCATCGAAGGCCTTGGCCTGGAATTTGTAGAACTCTTTGTATGCCTCCTCGCTGACATCGTTCTTATTCTTGAGCCAGATCGCCCCGATGGTGTTGAGCTTCTCGCCGTCAACCATCACCGGGAATTGCACGAAGGCAGAGTATTTTTTAATGATCGCCTCCAGGCGGCTCTTCTGGGCGAAGTCCTTATACTCGTCTTTGAGCTGGATGACGATGCGGGTGCCCCGGCGTTCGCCCTCGACGGCTTCGATTTCGTAAGCACCGTCGCCATCACTGGACCAGCAGTAGCCTTGGCCCTCTTGCTGCCAGGTGCGGGTGTAGACCTTGACGGAGTCGGCCACCATGAAGACGGAGTAGAAGCCGACACCGAACTGGCCGATCAGATTTTCGTTGCGCTCGCCGCTGGCCTTCAGGGCATTGAGAAAGGCTTTGGAGCCGGAGTGGGCGATGGTGCCGAGGTTTTCGATCAGCTCATCGTGGGTCATGCCGATGCCGAAGTCGCGGATGGTGATCTCGCCGGCGGCTTCGTCGGAGGTGACTTGAATTTCCAGCTCGAGGTCGGCATCGAAGACGTCGGCATCTTTTTCGGCCACCTGGGTATGACGGAGTTTTTCCGTGGCATCGGAAGCGTTGGAGACCAGCTCACGGATAAAGATCTCTTTGTCCGTGTAGAGCGAGTGGACGACAATATCGAGGACTTGTTTGACCTCGGCTTGGAATTCGTGGCGTTCAGGTGCTTGTGTGCTCATAGTGATTGGTATATATCTGTGTGTGGATTAAATGGATGTTTCTGCGCTCCGGGAACGTAGAACGGAATGAATGGAATTCCGAATGAGCGCGGAAGCGTAGGGCAGTTCTTTGAAAAATCAAGGGTTGTGATTTGTTGAAATTCAATTTAAGTGGAAGCTTATGAAAATCACCATGCGTTCTCTCCTGTTGGCGTTGTTGCTGCCGTTTTCCGCTTTGTTTCTGACTGGCTGTATTGCCGTGGTGGCTGGAGGTGTGGCTGCCGGGGGGACGGCCTATGTATTGGGTGACTTGACGACGCCCGTTCAGGCGACTCCAGAGCAACTGGAGCAGGCCATCCAGAAGGGTGGCCGTGATATGGGGCTGCAATACATTCGGGGTGCGGGCGATGAGACTGCCGGAGAGTATCGCTTCCGCAATGCGGAGGACCGGAGAATCACGGTTAAGTATAGCCGCAAATCCCCCGTTTTTCTGGAGATGAGCATCCGCGTTGGCACCTTTGGTGATGAAGCGATTTCAAGGAGCCTGGAGGAGGCCATTCTGAAGCATCTATAATGGAACCAGGGGGATTTCATTTGGCTTAGGCTGGCGAGCTTACCCGGTAAGAAATCCCCCTGTTAGCGGAACTGATTTTGCTCCGGGTTAAACTGATAGCCGGCGGTCTGGAGCTGGGCGCAAAGCAGGTCCGAATCAATGTCGTGAGTCGCGCAGAGATCTTCCAGCGAGTCGGATTGATTGCGCAGCTCCGTATTGACCAGCCCAACTAAAAGATGGGGGTCCATGTGCTGGAACTGACTCCAATCCATACTACTGGGCGGCTATCGGGTTAATCCGCTTTACGGTCTTTTGGGAGGCCGCGGAATATAAGCTCATCCGAAAAAGCACTGCCAGTGGTGAAGGCGGCAAAACGGCTGAGGAAGTTACGTGCTTGGGCCAGCTCCGGATCCTCGTCTGCGATGACGGGCACCTCTTTAGCGGTGAGGTGCACAAAAATACCGGCTTGTCTTGGAGTCAGCATCGGGGAGATTTCGCCCACTTGCATATTCTGGGCCCGTTGCAAGGCATTGTGGTTCAGCCCATCCGGAATATCTTGTGGGGTGAAGGATTCGAAAGAGTTGACGGAGAGTCCGAGTGCTTCGGCCGCTTCGGCAAATGACCGGCCTTCGGCGACTTTGTTTTTCAGCTCGGCTTGGAAGCGCTCGCCTTCTTCTCTGAAGAGGCGGCGTTTTTCTTCAGCCTTGTAATTGGCGGTCACTTCCAGCTCAACCGCCTCGAACTCGGGGATCTCCGGCGCAATGCGGCCTTCGTAAATGAGGACGCCAAAGCCAGCATCGAGCTTAAAGGCGTCGGAATAGTAGCGATTGCCTCCCAGCGCGAAGGCAGATTCCAGCATTTCAGGGGAGAGGGCGCGTCGACGCACCCCTTGCAGAGTGTAGGGCTCGATCTTGGTCAGGCTGAGTCCCGATTGGTTGAGCAGCGTATTGAAGGCAGCCGAATTACGTGGGATTTCGTCGCGGTAGAGGGTGAAGGCGAAGTTCTGAGCCGCCACGTTTGCCGCGTGCAGTGCTTGCTCGGCCCGGTAGCTTTCGGCGACGGCCTCGCGGACATCCTCAAAGGTCACACTGGGTTTTTCGCCATCTTCGCTCTCGCCGTTGTCTGTCTTGCTGGCCTCCCGGGCTGCGTTGTGGGCATCGACAAAGCGGGCACGGTGGGCGACGAAATGTTCACGCAGTTCGCTTTCGCTGGCAGTCGGCAGCTCATCCTGAAAGGCGGCCTTGTCGAAGAAAACGTAGCTGGCACGGATCCGCTCGGGAATCTCATACTGCATTTGATTGGCTTCGTAGTATTGCTTGAGTGCCGCTTCGCTGGTATCGATCTCCGGGGAGAAGGCGGAGAAGCTCAACTCTGCGGTATCGAGGCTGTATAGCGTGCGATTGCGCTGAGCCTGGGTGAGGGCCTCAGAGGGAAGCAGGTAGCCGGGGCCGGTGATTGCGGCGCTGACCTGTTCGATACGAAAGTCCTCCATCAACACTTGCAGGACAAGGCCCTGGGGGGTGCGGGGATTGGATTCGATTTGGTCAACGAAGCGGGTGTATTCATCGAGGCTGAACTCACCATCAGGCCCCTGGAAGGCATTTTTGCTCTGGATGAATCCAGCCAGCGTCCGTTGATTCGGCGTGGGCACGCTGAGTTCGTCAGCCAAGTGAAGGGCGGCCACTCGACCGCTCAGCAGGCCTTGGAATTCTTGATCGCTACGGATCTGCTGGCCGTCGAGGAAGGCACTCAGCTCAACCTTGCGAATCAGGGCCTCGCGCTCACGCGGCGAGTTCATGTCAATCCCGTAGAAAAGGCTCGCTTGGTAGCCGCTGCGGTCTGTGGTGCAACCGGGAGTTGCGCCAATGGTAAAGACAAAGGCGACGATAATGAGAGCCAGCAGGGAGAGGAATATCCAGCGACCGTGGCGAATGAGGTGATTTTGAATCCAGGAGATCATGACGTATGAAAAAGCGCTGAAGGTTAGATGCGCTTGAGGCGCTGTCAACCTATTGGTTTGACTGAATCAACTGGGCTAAACTGATGTTTGCCTCCGGGCAGTCTTCCAGCGAGAGCACCTTGTCGATGTATTTGCGGATGGCAGGGTCACTGCTGGAGACGATACTGGAGCCTTCGTCGTTTCCAAAGGTTTCGATATGGTGCTTAAAATCGGCCAGCGTGATGCTGTCGGCCGGGTGCCCCGGTTGGTAGGCATGGTCGCGATCGTTGCCGGAGTGGCTGCTGTCTATTTGGTTGAGGTAGCCAATGGTACAGAGTCGCTGGATGCTGGTGTTGAGTATGTGGCTGGGCACCCGCAGTTTTTTGAGGAGTTCACTTGTTTTGATTGGCGGGTAGCCGGCGTGAAAGCGCTGCAAAGCGAGCAGGAGAATACTGAGGGAAATCAGCTCCCTGGAGCGCTCGCTGGCCTTTTGCCAGGCGTTTTCGTTGGTCAGGAAGTCGGCGTTTTGGACGGCGTAGGTTAACTGCCCGCCCAACAGAATGAGCAGCCAAAAGACATAGAGGCCGAGCATTAGAACGACAATGATACCGACGGATCCGTAGAGGCTCTTGTTGCTGACCACCTGTTGGACGTAAAGAAAGGAGAGCATCTGGTAGACCTTAAGCAGCGCAACGACAAGAATCGCGCCAACCAGGGCGGGCTGCCATTTGACTTTTGTGTTGGGGATGAAGCGTAAAAAGGCAGCGACGAGCAGCACGATCATAGTAAATACGATGACTGGCAGCAGAAACTGAATTGCGCCCGCCAGCGCCCCGC
Organism: Puniceicoccaceae bacterium; assembly: GCA_007692545.1. Taxonomy (GTDB): domain Bacteria; phylum Verrucomicrobiota; class Verrucomicrobiia; order Opitutales; family Coraliomargaritaceae; genus Thalassobacterium. The sequence goes on along the minus strand of REBV01000287.1, from coordinate 1,014 downwards.
CGAAGGGGAGTGTTTCGGTAAACTGTATAAATGTGCTCAGAATTTGCAGTGATATAGCGGCCGTGCCGATGACCGCACCCAAACTGATAAAGGTCCAGTAGGTGACGATGCGCTCCGTGAAATTCCTGCCTCGTTCGACGCCCCACAAGGTATTGAACGAAGCTTCAATTGAAGTCATGACGCGCAGGCAGATGAAGAGAAGCACCAGGGTACCGATCACACCCACCGTTCCCGATTTGGCGACTTCGCTGAAATTCCCGATCAATTGCAGGAGTTCGGGTGCCAATTCGGAACGGTCCTCCGGCGAACCTTCGGAATCGACTGAGACGCCGACCTGCGGGGCGGCAAATGTGATAACTTCGGTGATTTTTTGAACCACAATACTCTCCTGCGAGCCGGCGCCACTCTCGGAGATGTCACGGTCCAGTAAAAAGCCTGAGATCATTATCCCAAAGGCAATGAGCGGACCGATGCCAATCGAAGAGTAAAAAGTAAGTGCGGCCGATTGCATCGGCAACTGGTTGCGCCGCAGGCCCTGTGCCGTGAGCGTCAATACACGCAGTAGATGAAACAGACGGGCGCGCACGGTCCGACGGCTTAAGTGCTCCAGCTCCCAGATTTCTTTGCGCATGAGATGGCGCAAGCGGACCGCGTAGGCTTGTAAAGATTCAAACTTCTGCTGCAGAGAAGACACGGCTTACTGGTTTAAAAACTTAAAACAATGCTCTCAAAAAAACCATCGAACCGCCCGCTTAGGGCCAGGTAGGCGAGGTAAGCATGGCCGCCGATGCCTAGAATAAAGGTGAAGATAAGCGTGCCGAAGCGGTTTACCAGGGTAGCCATGAACAGGCTCAGGCTGGCGACTGCAGTCAGCGCCATTAGCTCGGGGTCCCCGATGGCCCAACTGACGTAAACGCCAAACCCCAGCCCCAGCATCGCCCGGCCCCGCACTAGCGGATAGATGCCGGTTACAGACAAGAGCAGCAGGACTCCCATCAGCAAATCAAAGAGCCC
>REBV01000080.1 GCA_007692545.1 Puniceicoccaceae bacterium | reverse complement strand
GCGATGGGCTGGTGCTGGGCTCGGCGGAATATGTGCGCTCGATGACGGCCCAGGTGCAGCGGGCGCGGGCGCGCAAGCACCCGCCGCAGGCGAATCCGATGCAGGGGGCGGACTGGGGAGATTTGACGGTGATCCAGGGACTGCGGCAGAAGATCTTTTCTTAGGCGGGTCAATCGATTGCAGCTGAGGGCCGTCGCATCCGTCTGCGCGTTGCTACGCCGTGACAAGAGCGACGACGCCACGGGTACGAGGTGTAGACTATTTAGGGAATACGAATTTGTGATGACTTCTGTTGGCGTGTGAGTGGGGGCAGGTTTTCGAAGGGGAGTGTGGTCGGCTCATGTTTTACGCTTTCCTGGCAGGCGGCTTTGAGTTCGCGCCAGCGGGACCAGTCGTAGTCGGGGGCGTGGGCGATGTGGAGCCGGAGACTGCGCCATTCAATGCCGGCGCGCTCGATGTCGCCGTGGCTGAGTTCGTCGTCAATGTAGGCATCGGTCCGGCTACTTTTATGCTCAATATTATAAAGAATTTCACTGGCACCTTCGCCGTAGTCTTCGGGGAGGCCGCGGCGGAGGTAGCCGGGGATGGTGCGCATACCGTAAGCCTCCTGGCAAAAGGCGGTGAGGGGGCGTCCACCGAGAGCGAGGGCGTTGAATCGGTGCCCGGCGCGGAGGTTGGCCAGATCGTAGATGAGTTCTTCTATGGGGTAGTTCTCGGCCTCAAGGGCGGCGGCTATGGCGAGGCCTTCTCCGTGATTGAAGTAGGAAAAGATTTGGCCGCGCCTGGTGGGGTGGGCGCTTTCGTCGATGAGGCCGAGCGCGAACCATTGCTCGGCCACGGTGCGAGGTTGTGCGAGTTGTGGGTTTGGGCTTTTCGCGCTGGGGAGCGTTCCGTGGACCTGACGCTTGCGTTCTTTAGGATTGAGCAAGCCTTTGCCGTGGAGGTCTTTGAAGGCGTAGATTTGCCCGGTTGCGTAGTCGAGTTGTGCATAGAGGGTGCCATTGCGCTCGCCGATGTTGATGGCTTGGCCGCCGCGTGTGAGGTGAGGGAGTTGGGGGATGATTGTTTGCTCAATCGCTTCGATGGTCCAGAGCTTGGGGACATTGGGCACCTTTCCGATGTTGCGGGCTTGCTCGCGCAGGGCTTTGCGGAGCCATTTGGTGAGGGGAAGCCGATCTTCTCCGGGGCTTTGCGGGAAGGTGGCGAGGGGGGCTTCAAGTCCGTAGCGGCGCTCTTTGGCTTGGTTGAATTTACAGATAGTTCCAATACGAAGACTCGCTACGATCTTTGGGCTGCTCAAGCCGGGGTGCCAAGTGTCGCCTTCGCGGAACCAGGTGTCTTTGAGTTGAAAGAGCAGTGGTGCGCGTTTGCGCTCCCAGATGCCTTCGCTATTCTGAAACTCGGTGATGATGCCGCCAGAAAGGGATTGTTCGGAAGCGCTTTTGGCGGAGGGCTGTGTGGTGGTGCCAGGGCGTTGATTCAGGAAGTCGTCGAGGCCCAGGCGGATGGGCTCCTGAGCGAAGAGACGGGCGGTCAACTCGCGGCTGGCTTCGAGGGGTTGTTTGCCTTGGTCGAGAGCGTTCTGTATGACGGTGAGCAGGGAGGGCCAATCGACATTGCCTTCGCGTCGTAGGCGGAGAGGCTTGGATTCACTGAGGCGGGGGGTGCTGCCAGCGAAGAGGACAGTCCCGCGGTCATCGAGGCCACGGCGCCCGGCCCGGCCGAACATTTGCAGCAGTTCGTCTGGGCGGAGGTGGCGGTGGGCTTCGGCGACGCGGTATTCGCGTTCAAGAACCAGGACCGAGCGCATGGCAAAATTGATTCCGGCGGCCAGCCCGGTGGTGGCGACGATGACTTTGAGCTGGTTGTTCTTGGCCAGTGGTTCGACCAGGGCGGCGCGTTGAGCGTAGCTCATGCCGCTGTGGTGGAAGGCAATGCGTTGTTTGAGGGTGCGGGTAAGGTCGTTGCCGGCGATGGTCTTTTGTTCGTGCGTGAGGATCAGGGCATCCGGCTCGGGGAGGGCTGCGGCGAGGGTGCGGGCCAGGTTTTCGGCTGCTTTGCGGCGGGGGGCAAAGATCAGGATGGGGCCGAGGCGGGCATCCAGGGCGCGGGCGATGTAGCGTGGCCAGCGGCCGTGGATACCGCTGGAACTGCGAAGGTCGGGTAGTGCATCGAGATGGATTTCGCCGAGTGGCACGGGGCGTTCGTGGTGTTGGACGGTAGCGACAGTGCGACCGCAGCGGCGGAGCCAAGCTTCGATCTCCCGGGGGTTGCCTACGCTGCCGCTGAGTAGCAGTAGTTGAGTCTCGGGCGGGGCCATGGCCAGGGCGAGTTCGTAGTTAACTCCGCGGGCCGGATCGCCGATCATCTGATATTCGTCGACGACGAGGAGCTTGGGCCCGCGCCCTGTCATGAGGGCGCGTTTTTGGGTTTCGAGGGTGGCGATGATGATGGGCGCATCGGCCTGATAGCTGAGATCACCCGTTTCGATGCCGACATGCCAGCCCTTGGCCCGCCACTCGAGGAGCTTGTCGTTGGCCAGGGCCCGCGTCGGCACGGTAAAGACGGCCTTGCCGGGGAAGGCTCGCTCGACGAGGTGCTCGAAGATAAAAGTCTTACCTGCGCCAGTGGGGGCATCGACGATCACATCATACCCGGCACGCAGCAGGTTGACTGCTTTTTGCTGCCATAGGTCAGGGATGGTCAGCGCTGTTTCGAATGTTTCCACAGTGCTAGAAACCTGGTTTGAGGATGAGTACGCCGTTGTGAGCTTCGACGACTTCGCGCATGACGTTGGCGTAGCGGGTGTTGCCATGGGGGGCGCCGATCCGGAAGGGAGTTGGCATAGTGGGGAACCCGACTGCATTGATGGAGACCGGGCGCTCGCCGGTGGTGGGGGAACGGGGGTTGAGGCGGTCCAAATTAACCATCAGGCTTTGAGTCGATCCGCGCATATCATCTCCCAATACGTAAATGCTCATGGAATCGTCTTGGTTGAGCGCAGGCTTGAGGTCACGCAGGCATTGGTAAAGTCCCTGTCTCGGGTCGCTAGCACTGCTGATGGGGTATCTAAGGAGTTCGCGGAAGGCCTGACGCCGTAGGCCGGGGGTATCCGGTAGCCAAAACCCGACACGCCCCCGGAGCATGTAGTTGCCGCTCGTATCAAGAAACTGAATACTTTTTACCTGGGGCAGGTTGTCCAGGAGTTCATCCATTTTATTGATAATGCCCTGGTTGAGTTCACCGGTCATGCGGTTGCGCATGCTGCCGGAGGTATCGATAATAAAGGCAACATGGGTGGCATCGACGGGTAGGCCGATGGGCGGCAGGTTTTCGTGCTTAAAGGTTTCGAGCAGGCGTTGGGCTGCTGCGGCGGCTTTTTGGGCGGTGCTGAGGTTGGCCTGTCGACTGTGGTATTCCTGCTGGAGATCGGCCAGTTCGGACTCCAGTTCTTGGACGATGGAAAGGATTCGCTGGCGTTCTTCGCTGTGTTGGGTGCTCTCAATGGCGGCTTCCAATAGCATCATTTTATCGGCGACATCGGCTTCCAGCATAGCGAGTTCAGCCTGCATGGCTTCCAGCGTTGTCACGTCTATTTCGCTCACCACCCCGTGTGGTCCGGAGCCGATCGAGAGTAGGAAAAGCAACAAAATAGCACCAAAGCCACAGCAAAGACAATCGAGGAACGAGAGGCTAAAGACTTCGACTGAACGGCGTTTGATCATGGATAAAATCGTGGATGTGCGGAAAAGGGCTGGGTTTGTTTCAGAGACTGGGCCAGTCTTTATCGGGGACGAGGGTGGTGCCTCCGGTTCGTGCGCTGAGGAGCCAGAAGAGGCCGACTGCAGATGGGTCGCCTTCGAAGGGGAGGAGGATGGTGTTGAAGGGAGCGTTGGGGACATTGGCTGTCGCCCGGTTGAAGAGCCCGACGCGATCTGCCTCGCTGAGCAGAGTGTTGGGCTGCGCGGGTGCGGTGGGGAGACCATCGGCGATGAGGAGTAGACTGCTGGCGCGTTGCTGCAATTGACTCACGGTCTGGATGCCGTGAGCGAGGTTGGCTCCGCCGCGGGCCTCGAGATTATCGAGCCGTTCGAGAAATGAGAGCAGTGCAGCATTGTCGTAGGGATCGAAGTAGGGGTTTTGCGGGTTGCCGGAAATGGCCTCGGTCTCGGGGCCCATGGAAAAAACGGCGACATCCGTACCTTTTGGTATCGAGGCCAGTACGGCGCGAAGTGCGGCTTTTGCGCGGTCCCACTTCTTCGAAGACGCGCCGCCGCCTTGTTGAATAATTTCGAGTGCATCCTGTGCGTTTTCGGCCAACATACTGCCCGAACTTTCGAGCAAAATGGCGACCTTTGGGCCTCTCAGTTGGAGTCCTGACAAATAGTTGCGGTCGGCTGAGGGGCGATCCAGGCCAGCGATTTGATCCGTGGGTTCCTGGGCTTCGATAGCCTTTAAGGCTTGGGCCTTATCTTCCACGGCTTTGGCGAGGCGTTCCTGCTCGGCTGCGAGTTGGGCGAGGCTCGTCGTCTTGGTGTCGGGGCGTGGGTCTAGAGCTTCGATCTGGGTTTCGAGGGCTTTTTGTTTCGCCTCCGTTTCGTGGATGGCGGCTTGAAGTGTTTCGGCGGCTTCACTGGATTGGGTGGCGGTGCTTTCGCTTTCCAGGACCTGAGCCTTTGCGGTCAATATAAACAGTAAAAGCACCGCACCGAACCCGCAGCAGATGCAGTCCATAAACGAGAGGGCTGAGCTCTGTGCTTCGCGACGTTTTTTCATACGGGATGCGGGATACGGGATGCGGGATACGGGATACGGGATACGGGAT
>REBV01000068.1 GCA_007692545.1 Puniceicoccaceae bacterium | reverse complement strand
TAGGACCTAGTTGCCCGGAGCGTTGGCCCAGTGCCACATAGGACGGGAGAATTGTGAGTGCACCGAAAGCAGCACTGCATTTTAAAAATTCACGACGGGTTGTTATTGTTTTTTTCATTTTTTCTGGGGTTTAATTTGATGATTATTAGTCTAAAGGCAAGGCCACTTTGACTTTGTAAAATGCGCGGTCCATTTGATCAGAATCGGTTAACTCTAGTGATACGTCCGAATCGAGTGGGCCAGTGATGATAATTGGTTCCCATGAGTCTGCGGACAGATCCTCACTTCGGTATAAGGTGTAGATGCGCCCGGCTTTTCCGTCCACACTGACTTTAAACTCCGATGGGGAAGCGATGATTTCAGAAACTTGAAATGCTGACGATGGGTTGTTTGGATCGAGGCCGGCGACATAGGCCTCCAGGTTCGTTAAGCCTTGTCCACTGGAGGGTGCTGATGCATCCGAGGGGTCAAGTGGATCCAAGCCATGAGCTATTTCAAAAAGATCGGGGATGCCGTCGCCATCAGCGTCGCCATCGCTAATAACAATCGAATCGATGGAGAAATCTGTATTTGTCTGGTTGATGGGATCGAGCCGTAGCCGGGTGATTGTTTTACCATCCCATTCCGCGTGTCCGGCCAACGGCAGTATGACTGTTTGCCATACATTGCCGCCGACGACTGGAGCGCCGACTCTGCGGGTTCCGGCAAAACCATTGGCTTGGGTGGTAGCCCAAAACAATTCAAGGGTGCCGGGGGTTGAGAGGCGAATGCGGATGAGCGCGTGGGGAACTTGGTCGGCTTGAAAGTTCAAGCCATCTTTTTGCAAGATGGGATCGTTACCGGATGAACGTGCGCTCAAGTGCCCGCCCGAAACACTGGCGTTAATTATGTCTTTGGCTGGGGTCCATCCCTCAAAATTACCGTTCTCTTGAAAGTCGAAACGCTGGGTCACGGGGGGAGTTGGCAGTTCCTCGCCATCAGAAATCTCGATGAAATCGATGTTGAAACTGGTTCCCGTCACGTTGGTGCCTTCGGCGGGATCCAAGCGCAGTCCGGTAATGTCGTTTTCCGCCCAGTGGGGGACGTCCTCCATTTGAAAAACCAGCGTCTGGTATTCACCGTTTCCGGTGTATTGCTCAGTCGCCATGCGGGTGCCGTTAAAGCCGCCGTTTTCGGCGGTGGACCAGAACAGACGAATGGGCGAGTTGACGTCGGCACGCATGCGGACGGTCACTTCGATGAAACGGTCGCCGCTCAGCCATAAGTTCGTGCGGCGTAATTGGGGATCATCGGTGCTGGCGGTGCCGCCGATGCTGCCGTCGGCGACGGTGAGTCCGCTGACGTTACTGGAAGTCCAGCCCTCGGTGTTTCCCGTCTGATTAAAGTTGTAACGGAGGTTGGCCCGCATTGGAGGTGTGGGGAGGATATAGTTCATGTCCGCGTGAAGGAGCGTCTCCCATTTGTCATTGCGCCGGGTAATTTGGCCCATCGGCCGATTGTCGCTAGAGAACAGCATCATGGCTGTGTAGGGCAGCTCCCGCCCCAGGCGAGCTCCCAAATGGTTAAATAAGATTTCCCACGCGGCTTCATTGCAGGGGGGGCGACCGCTGGGGCTGGACCAGGGGACATTGCCCCGGCAATAAACCCGACCGGCCTGATTGCTGCCATCGTTGTCTGTCTTCCAACTGCAGATTGTAGGGGGTACGCCATCCTCCTGGGTCATAATTGCGCCATGTAACTCCGCAAACGCATGATATCGGTCGGCGTGTGGCGTCCAAAGGTCGAAGCCTTGATTCCATGCTACTTGAGCGGCATACATCAGCCCCCAGGTCCCCATTTTTGTGTGATTTAAGTCACGACAGGTCTCGTTGGACTCACCGTCAAAACGGTGGGGATTGTTCAAGAATATATATCTGGGCAGCAACCAGTTATAGTTTTCGATTGCCTTGTTGAACATCGCCATGTCATCGAGAAAAATCGCGATGGAAAATTGAGCTTCATTGGCGGTGGCGGCATGGTTGGAGCCATAATTCACACCCGGGTCCTGAACCCTGGGCCACATTTGGTTTCGAACCATGGTGCTAAAGGCGTCGATATCTGTCGGCTGCCAGCCGGATCCGGGCGTGTGCTTTAGGATTTCGGCGGCATTGATGTAGTGGGGGGCCGCCCAGGTCATGTAGAGCGGCATGGGGATCGAACGAAAGATGCTCCAGGCATTTAGGATGCCTATGGCGTGATCCGCATACGTTTGGTCGTCAGTGAAATACCACAACAGAGTGCTGGCGTAGGCATACACCCCGTCCCGTATCATTTCATCCATATCGCCCCGCTCGCTGGGATCACTGCTGCCAGGGACATGGACGTGGGGGTTCGGCACGCGGGCTCTCGGATTAGTCGCCTGAAGCGCTAAAAATGCGGAATACCAAGGCTCCTCTTGAGCGGCAATCTTCGATTTTATGAAATCGAGTTCGGCTTTGGTATTGTAGATGCCGGGGTGATTGAACTCTATAATCTCCAAGCCGTAGGGATTACCGGAGCTGGCTTGAGCGAGCAGTAGGGGACTCGTCATGCTCAGCGAAAACGCGATTAGTGCGCCAAACAACAGATCTTTAATTTTGCGATATGGGGTAGTCATAACAAATAGAGATTTTTGGCTCCAGTCTGTGCCGGCCGATTGTTATTCACGATGTCATGGATGCACCTCGAAAGCTTCGATCACCATGCGGGTATTTCCACGGTTAATTGGATCTATCCTCAATTCGGAAATGCGTTGACTGCCCCAATTCGGGTGCTCTGACAACTTGAAGCGCAGCGTTTCTACGTCCCCGGTTCCTTTCAGCGTTTGTGTGACTTGTCGCTCTTCCGAAAACGACTCGTCGCCCGAATTCCAGAAAATCTGGGCATGGCCAGCTTGATCCGAGCGAATACGGAGCACCACTTCTCCGACTGTCCCAGCCAGGAAGTGTTTCCTGTTAGCAACTAGGTAAGGATCTTCGCCCGCACTGGTCAGGTGGAGTTGGCCGTCCACAACTTTGATTTCGGCGATGTCATTTGCTGGAAACCAGTCACCGAATGGGTTTTCCGCATTGGCTTCGAAGCTGAACTCAGGCGTGCCCTCGATTAGAACGGGTGGGGTATAGCTGTCGTGGTCACCATCGATCATGCGCGGATTGCTGATATGCGTCCTGCCGGGTTGTTCGAGATCGAAAATAACGGTTAATTCGCCGGACTCGACCCGGCGCCCCAGAGGCAGGCGGATTTCCTGTGAATTTAGGTCCGGGACGATGCGCACCGGGGGCCCAAATGCGGGCGTATGCCCGATTCCGGCAGTGACACTAATGGCCGAGTTGGATAGCACCGAGAATGCAAGCGTATCGCCGGGCGCTCCTTGAAAAGCCAGATCATAGCGCAAGGTGACGCGATGAGAACGTGCGGTAAATGTAGACTGGGTGTGATTCGGGCCTCCGACCAGAAGGCCGCCATCGACCATGCGGAATCCGGCCTGAAGGAAGTCGGGATCGTAGTCTGGATTCTTCAGCGGTAGGAGGGCATCTTCATCGGCAAGCTGACGCGCTAAAATCTCCTTCAGGCGTTCCGCGACTTTGGGGTATTCGTGCACCCGGTTGAATTGCTCGCCGACATCGCGGCTGAGATCATAGAGCTCAAACTCGTCTGTTTGCTCCGGTCCCTTATTAAAAAAGCGCAGCAGCTTCCATTTGCCATCGCGGACCCACACATTGGAATAATTCCCCGTGGCTACGACGGTGTGGGGGAAGCTACTGAAGACGGGGCCGCGCTCAAAGGCTTCGCCGCGCAGGGCGGGCATCAGGCTTTTACCGTCCAGCGTCCACCCTTCGGGCTCGGGCAGTCCGGCGATTTCCAGAAAGGTGGGGAACCAGTCGTAACTGATGGATACAGCGTCTGAATACGAGCCCGGCTCGATCACGCCCGGCCAGGCAGCGATCAGGGGCACGCGCGAGCCACCTTCGTAGTTGTTGCCTTTTCCCGCTCGCAGGGGATGGTTGTCGGTTGGGTTGACGCCTTCGGGACGGTCATACATGTTGCCGCCGTTGTCGGAGGTGAGAATGACGAGCGTGTTTTCCCACAAACCTTCGCGCTCCAAGGCATCGATCACTTTGCCCACGTTGTCGTCGATCGTCTTCATCATCGCTGCCATGATGGCAGATCTTTGATACATGCCCATTTCAGCTCGTTCGCGGGCTGCTGCGACGGCTTCGGGCTCTCCATCAAAGGGGGCATGCGGGTTATAGAGCCAGAAGTTGATCAGGAAAGGCCGGTCGCGGTTTTGCTCGATAAACTGCACCGCATAGTCACCCAGCACGTCGTCGATATTGGGACGAATGGCATTGGGATTGGGGCGATCTTGAGGGGCTGGGACGTTATCCGATTCCGGATCCCAGGGGCCGAAAAACAGACTCTGCGGTGGGCCCGGGGTGCCGCGTCCGCCGATGACCAGGTCAAAACCGAAATTTTCGGGAATGAAGGGGGCGTTCCCGAGGTGCCATTTTCCCAGATGCGCGGTCGCATAGCCTGCATCTTTAAAAATTTGCGCATAGGTCACCGTGTCGAGCGGCAGGCGTGAGCGATTGCCGGGGTTGGTTGCCGGAAAGCCGGGGGAATCCGTTTTCGACACGGTCGGATTCAGTATAATCTGCGGCAAGTGACCCGTCGGCGAAGTGATGCGAATACGGCTGACGGTTTGCCCGGACAGCGTAGCCGCCCGCGTCGGCGAGCAGAGCGGGCTGGCCGCATAGCCCTCTGACATCAGCATGCCCTTTTCCGCCAGGCGGTCGATATTGGGCGTGTG
>REBV01000258.1 GCA_007692545.1 Puniceicoccaceae bacterium | reverse complement strand
TGCTGGGCCAGCCGGTTTATTTTCAAACCCCGGAAGTCGTCGGCGTGCACCTCAGCGGTGACCTACCCGAAGGCACCACCGCGACCGACCTCACCCTGCGCATCACAGAGATGCTCCGTGAAGCCAAAGTTGTCGGCAAGTTTGTCGAATTTTACGGAGAAGGTGCGGCCAAACTCAGCCTGGCCGACCGCGCCACCGTCGCCAATATGGCACCCGAGTACGGCGCCACCATGGGCTTTTTCCCGGTAGACGAGAAATCTCTGGATTATCTGCGCTTGACCGGACGTGATGAAGCCCAGATCGAGCGCGTCAAAAGCTACTACCAGGCGCAAGGCATGTTCGGCATTCCACTCAAGGGACAAATCGACTATTCAGTCAACCTGGAACTCGACATCAGCACTATCGTCCCCTGCGTATCCGGCCCGAAACGCCCACAGGACCGTATCGAGGTACCGGCACTAAAGACTCGCTTTAACAGCCTGCTTGAGATGCCCACCGCAGAAGGCGGATTCGGTATTGCCAAAGAAGACTTGAGAAAGAAGGTGCGCGTCAAAGAGCCGGTCGCCGCAGGCGGTCGCGATGAGCCCAGCGGAGGCCTGAGCAATCTTTCGGGTGATGGTGCAATCCCCATGAATGAAGCTGAAATGGTAACCAACCGACCGGCCACACCAAGCCGAAGCCTGCCTAAAGACCCCGCACAACTCCCGGAAATCACTCACGGACAAGTGCTCATCGCTGCCATCACCAGTTGCACCAACACCTCCAATCCTTCCGTCATGATAGCCGCCGGCTTAGTCGCGCGCAAAGCCCGCGAAAAAGGACTCAAAGTCAACGAACTGGTCAAAACCTCCCTTGGACCAGGCTCGCGCGTGGTCACAGATTATCTGGAAGAGACCGACCTGCAAAAAGACCTGGATGCCCTCGGCTTCAATCTGGTAGGCTATGGTTGTACTACATGCATTGGTAATTCCGGGCCGCTCGATCCGGCAATCGAGGCCGCCATTAAAGAAGGCAACGTAGTCGGCGCATCAGTCCTGTCCGGCAATCGCAACTTCGAAGCCCGTGTCCATGGTGCGCTCAAGGCCTCCTTCCTCATGTCACCGCCGCTGGTTGTGGCTTATGCACTCGCTGGCACCGTCAATATTGACCTGAGTAATGACGCCATTGGTACCGGTAGTGACGGCCAGCCCGTCTACCTGAAAGATATCTGGCCCAGTAACGAGGAAATCGAGACGCTCGTACTCTCTGGCCTCAAGCCCGAGATGTTTTGCAAGAAATACGGTGATCTGGATGCAGCCAACCCCGAGTGGAATGCGATCCAGTCCAGCACTGGTGACATCTACGGTTGGGACGAAGAATCAACTTATATCCAAAGCCCCCCCTTCTTTGAAGGCTTCAGTATGCAGTCCGGCGAAATCGGCGCACTCGACGATTTACGCCCACTCGCCATAGCAGGCGATTCGATCACGACCGACCATATTTCACCTGCTGGAGCGATCAAAGAAGATGGCCCGGCCGGACGTCACCTGAATGAAAAAGGCGTCGAGAAAAAGGATTTCAATAGTTTTGGCTCCCGCCGTGGTAACGACCGGATCATGACGCGCGGCACCTTCGCCAACGTTCGTTTCAAAAATAAAATGGCCGACGGCAAAGAAGGCGGTTACACCAAACTCATGCCCGAAGGCACGCCGATGGATATTTTTGACGCCGCTCAAGAGTATAAAAAACGCGGCACCGGGCTCATCGTCATTGCCGGCGAAGACTACGGGATGGGCAGCTCACGCGACTGGGCAGCCAAAGGGACGGCCCTACTCGGCGTCAAGGCAGTCGTTGCTAAAAGCTTTGAACGCATCCACCGCAGTAATCTGATCGGCATGGGAGTCCTACCCTTCCAATTCCCCGAAGGTTTCAGTGATGAAAGCCTAGGGCTAACCGGAGAAGAGACCTTTTCCCTGCTCGGCCTCTCCGAAGGCATTCAGCCCGGCCAAACCGTCACGATGGCCATCGTATCCCCCGATGGCAGCCAGCAAACCGTGGACCTCACCCTGCGCATAGATACTGATATTGAAATCGAGTATTATCGCCATGGTGGCATTCTTCAATACGTCTTACGCGATATTCTATCCGAGTCCTAAAACACATACGAGCGACCCCGGGCAAGACGATCAGGCATGAGTGACCCACAACAGCCTACTTTCCTTGTCAATGCTTATGCCGACCCCGTAGTCGTCAAAGTGATTGGCAAGGCAAACTACCTCAACTGCAATTCCTTTCGGGAATTCATTGAGACGGTTGTGTCCGGAGGATGTAGCCGCATTTTTATCGACTTCTCGGAATGCCGGGGCATGGACAGCACTTTTCTCGGCATTCTGGCTGGCACTGCCATCGAGCTCCGTAAACTCAAGCCAACAGGTGAACTCGTCGTGGGGAATCTAAGTGAGCGTAACCACGAACTAATCTGTAACCTTGGCCTGCAAAATCTACTAACTATCAGCGAACAAAACGAACTTGTAGGCAGCCACTTCGATGCCCTCCAAAATAAAGAAGTTTCAGAAGCCAAAAATATCCTCAAAGCCCATCAAGACCTAACCAAGGCCGACAAGGAGAACGTCGCCAAATTCCAAGACGTGATCGCCTTCCTGAAAAATCAAGTCGACGAAAAAGACCACGAGTAAACCTGACTACGGAAACTCCCCACCCGCCCAACCAACCACAGCATGCTTTCATTTATTCTAGGCCTGATCGTGGGGGGATTCACTCTTTGGCTCCTCTTTGCCGGTAAGCGCAGACAACTTCGACTCCTCGACGAAGAGAAACAGCTGCTGCAGCAGGAAAAGCAGATCGTCGTCGAATTTATGCATAATATGGTCGAGGCCGTTGCTCAGGGCAATGATCGCGATGCCATGTTTCAGCGTATCATCCACGCCGCGATTCTAAGCACCGGTGCCATGAGCGCATGTATTTTTGAACGACGCCCGGACAACACCTTAAAAGGACTCGCCGTGGAAGGACTTTTCCCCCCACAGCGCAAACTCCCAAAATCGACAAAAAAACAACACACCACACGCGCTCAGTTCCTCGAGGCGATTCTTAAATCGGAAACCTATAAAATGGGTGAAGGGCTGATCGGCCAAGTCGCCAAATCGCTGCAGGCCCTACTCATCGTCGACGCGAAGAACGATCCACGCGTCGTCCAACACGATGACCCGGCCCTCGAAGTGCGCTCCATCATTGTCGCACCCATAATTTTTCAGGGTGATTTACTCGCGGTCTTGGCAGTGGCTAATCCATCCGACGGTCTGGCATTTACCGAAACGGACTTTTCTCTCGTTGAATCGCTCGCCGAGCAAGTAGGCCTCGCTCTTCATAACAGCGAAGCAATGTTACTCCAGATTGAAAAAAACAAACTCGATCTGGATATCGAGTTGGCCAGTAACATACAGGGCTTGCTGCTGCCCCGGGTCTTTCCGCCGGCAGGCCACATCGCCTTCGCCACGCACTACAAAGCAGCCCAAAAAGTGGGGGGGGATTTCTACGATGTATTCTCGCTCGACGACCAAACCATCGCCTTCGCCATAGCGGACGTATCAGGCAAAGGAGTCTCGGCATCGATTCTCATGGCCATCTGCCAAACGCACCTTCGGCATTTCGCGACCCAAAATCGCTCACCATCTAAAGTGCTCAGTGCAATCAACACAGCCATGGAAAACCACATGCAACGCGACATGTTTATCACAATGGTCTACGCAGTGATCGACCTGAAGACCGAGCAGCTCACCCTCGCCCGGGCAGGTCATGAACTACCACTCTTTTACGACTGCCATACCGCAGGTGGCCTCGATGTAGACCCGATTCAATCGCCGGGAATGGCCGTCGGCATGGTGCCTGCAGAAATTTTCGACAGCATCATCAAAGATGTGTCGATCCACTTTGGTTCAAATGACGCGCTTCTGCTCTATACCGACGGCATTACAGAAAGCACCGATCCTAGCGGAGAAGAATACGGGAGCCAACGGCTACTCGAAGTTCTAAGAAACCATGGCGAACAGGACGCTCAGGTGCTAATAGAGAAAACATTGGAAAGCCTTGAACGGTTCGCTCAAGGCACTGGACAGTTCGACGACCTGACTCTCATCGCCGTCAAACACGCCTAAATGGATCTAGCAACTAAGAAACTTCACCCGCGTTATAACGCTCCATCCAGGCCCGGCTCCATCCGGCATAATCGCCAGCTTCAATATGCGCCCGGGCCTGCGCCATCAGAGCCAGAAAGAAGTGCGTATTATGGATAGAGAGCAAGGTATGTGCCAGCAGCTCCTTGGCCATAACTAAATGGCGCAAGTAAGCACGGCTAAAATTCTGGCAGGTATAATTATCTGCTTCCATAATTGGCCTTGGGTCGTGTTTAAAGCGTTCATTTTTCAAGTTGAGCACTCCTTCCGGGGTGAAGACGCTCGCATGTCGGGCAAGACGAGTCGGCATCACACAATCAAACATATCCATCCCCAGCGCCACCATCTGTAAAAGCTGAGGAGGCGTGCCCACCCCCATCACATAGCGCGGTTTGTCCTTAGGCATGACGGGGGCCGTTGCCGCCACCTGGCGGATCATTTCAGCCTCCGGCTCGCCCACACTAACCCCACCCACAGCATAGCCGGGAAAATCCATCTCTGCCAGCGCCTGCCCGCAGGACTGACGTAAATCATCATAGACCGAGCCCTGAATGATACCGAAAACATGATGGCCGGAATCAATGTATCCATCATCAGTGGCATACTTCAAGAACTCACCCGCCCAGCGAACTGTGCGACTAACCGCAGCTTCGCAAGCCTCCCGCCCACAAGGAAACGGCGGGCACTCATCCAGCACCATGGCGATATCCGTATCCAGATTCTTTTGAATTTGGTAGCAATTCTCAGGCGCCAGGATAAGCTTTCGCCCATCCAAGTGAGAGCGGAACTCGATACCCGCTTCAGTGATCTTCCGAAGCTTGGCCAAGCTAAACACCTCGAACCCCCCGCTGTCGGTTAAAATGGGTTTTTTCCAGTTCATAAACTGGTGCAAGCCACCCAACTCATGGATCAGCTCAGAGCTCGGACGGATATTTAGGTGATAAGTATTGCCCAGAATAATCTGTGCCCCGACCTCATCAATTTGCGCCGGGGTCATCCCCTTAACGGTAGCCTGCGTGCCGACCGGCATAAAGATCGGCGTCTGGATCTCACCATGCCGGGTATGCAGCACCCCCCGCCGCGCTTGTCCGTCTTCTTTAAGCAATTTAAACATCGAAAGAAGATAGGGTGCGGCCCCGCCAGAATAGAAGCCTAAAATCATCCATATTTACTTATATACACAGGCTATTTATTGATATTTATGTTGATTTCTGCTTTTGAAACTGCCAAACAAACCCATGAGCTTTAAACAAAACATCCGGTTTCGGGGGCGGCACCTTGTGCTGGGGCAAGCTGCGGTTTATCATGTTGTGAGCCGCACTGCTTTTGCGCATTATGCTTTCAACGATGCTGAGAAGGCGCAATTTCTGCGTCTATTGCAGAAACAGGCTGGTTTCTGCGGTGTGGAGGTGCTTGCTTTCTGCGTGATGAGCAACCACTTCCACCTTCTGGTCAAAGTCCCGGAAGCTGGCCCGGTCGATGATGGTGAGCTTTTACGACGCTACCGCCTGCTCTATGGTGGGAAACACTGCCCACCCTCTTCCCCAAGCCCCAAGGTCCTGGAAGCACTTCTCCGTGAAGATGGTCCTGAGGGCCAGGAGTTGCGGCGGCGTATTCTAGCCAGAATGCATGACCTTCCAGTCTTTATGCGCGAACTGAAGCAACGCTTCGGCATTTGGTTTAACCATCGGCACGACAATCAGGGGACGATCTGGAGCGAACGCTTTCGTAGCACCATTGTAGAAGCGACTACCGAAGCCTTAACTACCGTGGCCGCGTATATCGACTTAAACCCGGTTCGCGCGCAGATGGTTGAGGATCCTGCACATTATCATTTCAGTAGCTTCGGTCGAGCCTCCGGGGGGAACCGTGCTGCGAGGCGTGGGTATGAATCACTCTTCTGCGGTGAAAAAGACTGGCAGCATCTGCTGCCGAGCTACAACTTAATCCTGTATGGCAAAGGCGAGCGGGCAAAAGGCTGCTGGGATAAGGATTCCGGGCAAATTGATCCGGAGAAAGTAAGTCAAGTCATTGCAGCGGGTGGGCGTGTATCGCTTGCGGAGGCTCTGCGCATGCGGGTTCGCTACTTTAGTGCAGGCACAGCACTGGGCTCAAAAGCCTTCCTGGAGGCACTGGGTGCGAAGTGGAATGTGCAGAGCGGGACTGAGCGCAAGCGCCACGCCCACTGCATGCATGCAGCTGAATGGGGCGGACTCCGATCCTATCGAAACTTGCAGGTCACCCCGGTAGTCCTTGCGCCCGTGCAGCGTGAATAAAGGCCTCGACCATTGATTTGGGCAATACGAAGTTCGAAGTTGAATCTTGCTTCCGCAGGGTTCTTACTTCGCATTCCTTATGAGTCTCGACATTCCCAGTATTCAGGAAATTGACGGTAGCGGTTTCCGCATTGCCGTGATTGCCTCACGCTACAATGAAGCCCTGGTCGACTCACTGGTGCGCCACGCGCTTGCCATCATTGAGCAATCCGACGCGGAGACTCCGCTCGTCGTTCGTGTGCCGGGTGCTGCCGAGCTTCCATTTGCTGCGGCGACCCTAGCCAGGCGCGACTGCTTTGATGCGATCATTTGTATTGGTGTTGTCATCGCCGGTGACACCAGTCATCACGAAATCATCGGCCAGAGCACCGCTACGGCCCTGCTCGATATCAGCATCTCTGAACGGGTCTCGGTCATTAATGGGATACTCGTGGTCAATTCACTCGCCCAAGCTGAGGCCCGGGCGGGCGAATCGATCAATCGTGGCAAAGAATTCGCCCTGGCCGCTCTCGAAATGGCACAATTTAGAAAACAATGGAAGAATCAGCCCAACCCGTAAAGCGCAGCTCACAGCGCCGTGAAAACCGCATGTGTGCGGTCCAATTCCTCTATCAGTGGGAGCTGAATAAGCCGGATCAACTGAGCGATGCGCTGCGCGTTTTCATTGAGACGCAGGATCACGACCGGGACTACTATGCCTTCACTGAGGAATTGGTTCATGGAGTGATCGAGCACATCGAGGCCGTCGATACGGAAATCAAAGCCCACGCCGCTAACTGGACCTTCGCCCGCATAGCAAAGGTCGATCTCTCGGTTTTGCGCCTGGCCATTTACGAACTCCTCCACCGTCGCGACATTCCCCCGATCGTCAGCATCAACGAGGCGATTGAGCTCGGCAAAATTTTCTCCAACCCTGA
The DNA here is from genome assembly GCA_007692545.1 of Puniceicoccaceae bacterium. Classification (GTDB taxonomy): domain Bacteria; phylum Verrucomicrobiota; class Verrucomicrobiia; order Opitutales; family Coraliomargaritaceae; genus Thalassobacterium. Next base: position 13,128 of record REBV01000258.1, on the reverse strand, counting down.
TTCCAAGCGCTTCATCAACGGCATACTCGACCAAATGAAGAATAAGATTGATCGCCCCCTGCGGAGTGCGGCGGACTGAGTATATAAAAGACGGGACCAGACACTATGCGCGGACTCTTTAAAAAGTTCAAAGATGGCCTGAAACGCCAGACACCGACTTTCCAGAAGGCCTTTAATGGTATCTTTGCGGCGGGCAAGTTGGATGATGCTGCCCTCGAGCAATTGGAGGAGGCTCTCTACACTGCAGACTTCGGGCATGAGACCGTCGAAGAAATCATTGAGGAGATCCAGGCAGCCTATAAGTCGGATAAAAGCATGCGTGGTGAAGATGCCGCAAAAATCGGCGCAACTGTGCTGGCCCGCGTACTGGACGGGGCCGAGGGCCGACTCGAAGTCGGCCAGCACAAACCGGAAGTCATCTGCCTGGTCGGCGTCAATGGCTCCGGGAAAACGACCACTTCAGCCAAACTCAGCTATTTGTATCAAAATGAGGGATACAGCATGTTACTGGGCGCCTGCGATACCTTTCGGGCCGCAGCAAATGAGCAGATCAAGCATTGGGCGGAACGTCTGAACATTGATCTGGTAGCGAGCCAGCATGGGGCCGATTCGGCCGCTGTGGCTTTCGATGCGTATGAAGCGGCCAAGCGACGGGGACGTGATATCGTTATTCTCGATACCGCGGGGCGCCTGCACACTAAAAGCAATTTAATGAAGGAACTGGAGAAATTGCGCCGCGTGATCCAAAAGCAGGACGCGAGTGCCCCGCACCACAGTTGGTTGGTTGTCGACGGCAGTTTGGGCTCCAACTCAATCGAGCAGGCCCGGGTATTTCATAAAAGCTTCCCGTTGACGGGTCTGATCATCACCAAGCTGGATGGCACCAGTCGTGGTGGCGCACTGGTCGGCATCTACCGGGAGCTCAAGCTGCCGATCTATTTTGTCGGCTTGGGCGAACAGGCGGACGACTTACAGCCTTTTTCGGCCAAGAACTACGCAGATGCAATTTTTGGAATAACGGAGGCCTAAGACATCGATGAAGACTGAAACTCTCACAGTTGAGCTGGCTGAACGCAGCTACCCGATTTACTTTAGCGCTGCCGCAGAAGCGTTAAAGACCGAGGTGGTGGCACTGCGTGCAGCTGGCCGACGCGTCCAAGTGATCAGCGATGCCCGGGTGCTGCATGCCCACCCGAACTACCTGGCGCAGGCGGGCTTCGAGGATAGCGAGCTGCTTTCTCTGCCGGCAGGTGAGCCGACTAAATCGATTCAATATTTTAGCCAGGCGCTGAGTGTCCTGGCCAATCAATCGGCTAACCGGGACTGTGCGCTCTTCGCCTTTGGCGGCGGGGTGATCGGGGATCTGGCCGGATTCGTCGCTGCCAGCTATCTGCGTGGGATCGACTTCTACCAGATTCCCACAACCCTGCTTTCGATGGTCGACAGTTCAGTCGGTGGTAAAACGGGGATCAACTTGCCCGAGGGCAAAAATCTGGTCGGTGCCTTTTGGCAGCCTAAAGCGGTCTACATAGATACGGACCTATTGGAGACGCTGCCCCCACGTGAATTCGCCGCAGGCATGGCCGAGGTGATTAAATACGGCATGCTGGCTGACTTGGAGCTACTACAGGCTCTCTTTGCGCTGGATGGCTTGCAGGCCGACTCACCCGAGTTGCCGTCCATCGTGCGTCGTTGCTGTGCGATCAAAGCCCGCGTGGTAGCCGAGGATGAAACGGAAACGGCGCGAGACGGCGGGCGTGCCCTACTGAACCTTGGGCACACTTTTGCCCACGCCATCGAAAACGTGGCAGGCTACGGGGAGTATTTACACGGCGAAGCCGTGGGGATTGGTTTGAGTCTGGCCACCCGACTTTCGGTGGCCCTTGGGCAGATGCCGACGGAGGCAATTGCCCGGACCGATCAAGTGGTTCGCCAATTTCAACTACCGCTACGCTTACAAGCGCCGCTTAAGGTCAGCGACTTAATGGCCGCCATGCAGCGGGATAAGAAGAACCGGGGCGGTCGACTGCGCTTTGTCACGATGACGGCATTGGGCTCAGCGGTGACGACTGACGGAATCGATCCAGCACTGATCGAATCACTCTGGCGTGAAGCTGGTGCGAGTTAGCCTGGAAGTCGGGGGGTGACTCGCTCCATGTGAATGAAACCGCTTTATGTGTGGTGGCGTGTTCGCTTGCTATGCGCAATCCGGGCATGTGCCGGAATAAATGATCTCGCCGCCACTAACGAGGAAACCCTTGGGGGCGTTTATCTTGGGCAGCTCCATTTTAACTGGCAGATCGAACACCCGATCACACTTCCGGCAGATAAAGTGGGGGTGCTCGGACTCGGTTGGCAATTCATATCGGCGGGGTTGCCCCGGAAACTCCACGCCGACAACGTAAAATTCCGAAGTCATCTGCCGGATAGCCCGATCAACGGTGGCTGAACCGAGGCGGTCGATTTTCTTACGGCCCACCTTGAGAATTTCTTCGCGGGTGAGAGGCCGCCCCGCCTCTCGCAAGACATCAAGTATCACTTCGCGTTGTTTGGTTTGCTGCATTAAAAGCTATATTTTAGCCCAAGATATCCACTCCGCCCGAGCGAGGGGAAGCCTGCTGCGAGCTCATACTGCTTGTCGAGCAGATTATCCACTCTGGCAAAAAGGTTTAAGTGATCACTAATCTCCCAGTTCGCAACGAGATTAAAAAGTACAAAGTCATCGAGGGACGCACCTTGAAAGCCGACACGCTCCACATAAGAGACCGCTTGAATCCCGGCAAGTAAATCCTCTGTCAGCAACAAATCGAGACTCGCCTGTATCGTATGCCGGGGTCGTCTCGCCAAGCGCTCGCCGGAACTCTCGTTTTTCGCAGTTAAATAGGTGTAAGCACCCTGAAGCCGAAGCTGCTCTGAGGCTTGATAGGTGAAGCCCGCCTCGATGCCCTCCGTTAACGCCTTCTCCTCATTGAAGCCATCAGAAATAAACGTGTTTGGGTCGAACTCAAATACAATGAGGTCTTTAATCTCATTCCGGAAATAAACCAGCTCGACCTCAAGGTTTGGTCCGTCAAACTGCTTCCGAACCCCCAGTTCATACGAGACGCTTTTCTCCGGGTCGACCGGTGTCGTTGGATCACCATCAAAGATCAAGTCTTGCGCGGGTGGTGGCGAATAAGCGTTAGCCAAGCGCGCGAAGACCGACGTCTGGAAAGGCTCAAGTGTATAAATCGCCTCAAGATTGCCAGTGACCACATTATCGTATTGCGAGAAACGATCCGCGCGAATACCGCCACGCAGTTCGAAAGCTTCGGATACAGGAGCAATTAATTGGAGAAATACCCCTAATTGCTCAAACTTGGAATCGAAGCCCGGATTACTGCTGGATTTGGGAACATCCCGGCGATAGCTGCCCCCACCGGTCAAAAGAAGGCCTTCACCCAGACTGAGGTCAACCTGTAGACTCAGTTCATCCGTATCAACCGAATTTTTAAACGGGAAAGGCCCTCCAAAATCATTTACACCCTCGAAATCAAACTCACTTCTTGAATAAAAAAAGTGGCCGGAGAGTTCGTCGGTAGCATACCGGACCCCCGGAGAGACCAACCAATCTTTAGTCTCACCATAGGCAATACTGGATGGGTTGGAAACGCCGCCGGGGAATTCTTTCTTCACGTCTGTATAGCGGCCAATTAGCTCGAGTGAAAGCGTGTCGGTGAGTTTGTAATCGATTCTCTGAGTGATTGAGAATCGCTCATAGTCATCGTTTCTCCGCTCGTTGTCTGATGAAAGGGCAGAGGCCTCCAGAGAAATCGCCCAGCGGTCCTCTGCGTGAGTCAACCCGGCCGCGCCACGCTTGTAATCGTTCGAACCGAATTCACCCTCGATATGACCGCGTTCAGCCGCGTCAAACCCGGAACGTGTGCGCAAATCAACCACGCCCCCGATACCACTCGATCCGTATTGAACTGACGAGGCCCCACGCTGTAATTGAATACTGCTCAGGTTATCCACCGTCAGATGTTCCAGTGAAAATTGATTCGCCAGCCCGGGGTTCAGTCGTCTTCCATCCAGCAAGAAAGCCGTATGCCTGCTTTCTGTTCCGCGAATAAAAAGAGTGCCCACCGCACCGGGCGCTCCATTCTGAGCCAAAGCTAATCCGGGCTCCCTAAAGAGCGCATCCATGATCCGACGGTCCTGCCATTGGCTGATACTATCTGCGGAGATATAACTGATCGACGGAGAAGTTCGCTCCAAACTCAAGGGAGTCCGTGTAGCGACCACAACATAAGTCGGCAAGGTGTCGACTCGAGAAGATGCGGTCTCCTCGGCTGCTCCGGCCATCGACGGACCGATATTGGCCAATGCGCAGATTGCTGCTGTAAAAACTTTGATGCGTTTTATTTGATACCTCATTTCGAAGCTAAGAAGTCCCCTAAAACCGACCACGCAAGCATAATTGATATTTGCGAATCATTCTCTTTGGATGCCTCCCCCTACAGCTTCTCTACTTTCTTAAACCGCACCGCTTGCTTAAAAGCAGCGCAGGTGAGGTCGCCTTTAAATGAGACAGATTCTCATCCTGCAAATAAATCACCTACTTATCGAGCTGTCAAAATCAGCTTATGGGCGAAATCCCGAGAGCGCTTTTCCGGCTCCGAGAATCTCTCGATTGCTTCAAGGCCCGACCGAGGTCAACACGTCTTCCGCCACGAGCACGTTATCGGCGCGGACGACCCGCTGGTTGCGATCAGCCAGCACCAGTACCTTGGGCTGCCAGGCTTGGGCCTCGACTGCGTCGAATTGAGCGAAGGCCATAATCACCAGCAAGTCTCCGAGCTCACCCTTGTGGGCGGCAGCTCCGTTGAGCGAGATGGTATGTGAGCCTTTCGGGGCTTGGATGGCGTAGGTCTCGAAGCGCTCGCCATTGGCGATATTAGCGACCAGTATCTTCTCGTAGGGCATCAAGCCCACCTGCTCCATCAAAGCGGCATCGATCGCCAGGCTACCCTCGTAGTGGAGGGCACGATCAGTGACTTCTGCGCGCAGCAGTTTGGATTTGAGGAGTGTGACTTGCATCTTTAAAAAATGGTGGCATTGACGGGAATTGTCAAAGATCAGCGGAAGTTGAGGCAATTGCGAAGGTTTGACAATTTCATTCTTCAATCCCTGAGGTTCGGATAGCTACCGAGCCATTTGACAAAGGAGCAATGGGGCTCCAACTCCGCCAGGGCTTCCTGCACCAGCGGGTCCTGATAGTGGCCGATGAGATCTATAAAAAACAGGTAGTCCCAGGCCTTCCTGCGGCTGGGCCGTGACTCGATCTTGCTCAGGTTGATACCACGCGAGCCGAACGGACGCAGGGTTTTCTCCAGCGCACCTGGCTCGTCTTTCAAAGAGATGACCAAGCTCGTCTTATCGCGACCCTCTCCGAGTGGCTTGGCCCGGGTTTTACCGACGACGAGGAAGCGGGTCACATTATCCTCCCGATCCTGAATACTGCGGACTTGGATCGGCACGCCATAGCGCTGGGCCGAAAGTTCACTCGCCACGGCGGCCACACTGGTATTCTCCTGTGCGGTGCGGACCGCTTGGGCGGTGCTGACGACGTCGACGAGTTCAGCCTGCGGCAGATGCTTCCGCAACCACTCGCGGCACTGGCCCAGGGCCTGATCTTTAGAGTGAACCTCTTTTATTTGCTCCAGCGGCGACTGTGAAATCAGGCAATGCTCAATCGGCAGATAGACCTGCGAGCAAATATGCAGGCTGGACTCGATAAACATATCCATCGAATGAAAGACAGCACCCTCGGTAGAGTTTTCAATCGGGACGACGCCATAGTCGGCCCGGCCGGCTTCGACTTCCGCAAAAACATCGGGAATGGTTTTCATCGCCCGGTAGTCGAGGCTCACGCCAAAGTTACAAATGGCTGCCTGCTGTGTAAAGGTCGCCTCGGGGCCGAGGTAGGCAATGACCAATCTCTTTTCGAGGGCAATGGAGCCGGAGATGACCTCGCGATAAACGGATCGAAGCGTGTGGTTTTTGATCGGCCCCGGGTTGAGGGAGCAGACCTTGGTCATGACCTGAGCCTCGCGGGTGGGATCATAATAATCGGCTCCGTTGGCATGTTTGATCCGGCCAATTTCGCTGGCGTGCTGTACTCGCTGGTTGAGGTGATTGACGATCTCCTGATCCAGCGCATCGACGATGGCAGGGTCGGTGGCCTGAGCCGCCGGGTCGAGCCCGGCCAGCATCAGGGCGTTGTAGATAGCCTGCAAAGTGGCATCGGAGAGGGGGCCCGGATTGAAGCGGGCTACCTTCTCAAGCACCGCTGCCTCATCGTAACCACCATCGCGCAGGACGCGCTGGTTGAGCAACTCCACCACCTGGCGGTCGATGCCGTCGATGGCATCGCGATGGCCTTGCAATTTCAGTTGCATGTCCTCAGGCATCAGACTGGCCTTTCTTCGGTTTCAGGCGCCGCATCACTTTCGGCATTTTCCTTCTGCCAGTCGATCTCGGCAAATTTCTCGTCGAGCGGCAGTTCATCGGGCCTGGGTTCTTTCGAGAGGCCGACATCCTCGTCCGAAATTTCCTCCGGCTCCTCCTCACTCCGGCGCATCCACTCATCGATCTGATGATTACTCAGCACATCCGAGGCAGGCAGCTCATCGAGTTCCTTGATGCCGGTAAACTCCAGGAATTTATCCGTCGTGCCATATTGAATCGGCCGACCCGGTAATTCAGCCCGGCCCGTGACATGGACCAGCTCCAGCTCTATCAGCTTATTCAGCGCGCTATCGATGGAGACACCACGGATCGCTTCCATCTCGGCCCGGGTCACCGGCTGCCGGTAGGCGATGATCGACATCGTCTCCAGGGCGGCCGGGCTCAGCTTCATCGGGCGCGGCTGCCCCCGCAGGAGTCGCACAAATTCGGCAAATTGCGGGGCCGTGACCAGCTGATAACCATTGGGCCCTTCCACCACGCGGTAGGCCTTATCCTGAACCTCCGCCTCATCCATGAGTGCGGTGAGCGCATCGCTAATTTGCGCCTGCGTGACCAAGCTCGGCACGGGCTCATGCTCAGGCTCGGCATCAGCAAATTCCCCCGCCTCCTCCGCACCAGCTTCCTTGGCCGCTTCAAGCGCTTCGGTCATTTCCTCATGATAGCGCACAAATATTTTCACCACGTCCTTGAGCGTGATGGGTTCTGCGGTCGAGAGGAGTAGTGCTTCGAGTGTCTTTTTAAGATCAAAATTCATCGTCTGGCTAAGCTAAACGGCGGAATATCCTCTGTGAAAGCAAAAAAGGAGGTTGTCGTTTGCCCCGCATTTCATTGATCTTTTGCCTTTTCTGCACCGCACAAACACCTCCACACACATTTAAGTTAAAAAAGTCATGGCTTCAAACAACCCACGCCAACACTCCTCCATCGTCGTCGACGGCGATGATCGTGCGCCCGCTCGTTCAATGCTCCGCGCAGTCGGATTTACCGACGAAGATTTCAAAAAGCCACAAGTGGCCGTGGTCAGCTCCCCCACGGATATGACGCCCTGCAACGTGCACCTCGGCGAACTCAGCGACCACGCCCGCACGGGAGTCAATGCAGCCGGGGGCAAGGCGGTCTATTTCAACACCATTACGGTGACCGACGGCATTTCGATGGGCACGAAGGGCATGCGCTACAGCCTCGTCTCGCGCGATGTGATTGCAGACTCGATCGAGACCGCAGTGGCGGCCGAGGGCTTCGACGGCCTGGTCGCGATCGGCGGTTGTGACAAAAACATGCCCGGCTGCATGATCGCCATCGCCCGGCTCAACCGCCCGGCAGTGTTCGTCTATGGTGGCACCATTCTACCCGGCCTCATGCCGCAGGATAAAGAGGAATGCCACCCCATGGACATCGTCTCCGTCTTCGAAGCCGTGGGCAAACACGCCAAGGGCGAACTGACCGACGAAGAGCTCAAAGAAGTCGAGAAATACGCGATCCCCGGCCCCGGCTCGTGCGGCGGCATGTACACGGCCAACACCATGGCCAGCGCCATCGAGGCACTCGGTATGAGCCTGCCCGGTAGTTCCGCCCAAATCGCCGTCGGTGAGGCCAAGCGCAAAGACTGTGAAATGGCGGGTGCCGCCGTCGTCAAAATGCTCGAGACCGGGCTCAAGCCGCGCGACATCATGACCCGCCAGGCCTTTGAGAATGCCATCACCACCTGCCTTGCGCTGGGCGGCTCGACCAATCTGATCCTGCACCTCCTCGCCATCGCCCACTCGGCTGAAGTCGAGCTGAGCATCGACGATTTTAAGGAAATCGGCGAGCGCATCCCGCTCCTGGCCGACCTCAAGCCCTTTGGTAAATATAACATGAGCCACCTCATCCGGATCGGCGGTATCCGCCCGATGATGAAGATGCTGTTGGATCGCGGCCTGCTACACGGCGACTGCCTGACCGTGACCGGTGAGACCCTCGCCGAGTCGCTCAAGGATGAGCCGCCCTACGCAGCCTACCCCGACGAGCAAGACATTATCCGCCCCTGGGACCAGCCGATCAAGCCCAGCACCCACCTGCGCATCCTCCGGGGCAACCTCGCCCCCGGCGGGGCCGTCGGTAAAATCACCGGCAAAGAAGGTGAATATTTCAAAGGCACCGCCAAGGTTTACGAGGGCGAAGAAGAAGCCCTCATCGGCATCCTGCGGGGCGACGTCGTGGCCGGCGATGTCGTCGTCATCCGCAACGAAGGCCCCGTCGGCGGGCCCGGCATGCGGGAGATGCTCTCACCCACCAGCGCAGTCGCCGGGCGCGGACTCATCAAAGAAGTGGCCCTCATCACCGACGGCCGCTTTTCCGGCGGCAGCCACGGCTTCGACGTCGGCCACATCACGCCCGAAGCCGCCAAGGGCGGCCCCATCGGCATCGTCAAGAGCGGCGACATCATCGAAATCGACGCAGTGAAAAACACCATCGACCTGCTCATCGACGAGGCCGAATACCAAGCGCGAATGGACGCCTTCAAGCCGACCGGTCCCGGCGAAAAGCGTGGTGTACTCGGCAAATACGCCGCCCTGGTGGCTACCGCATCGGAAGGCGCGGTGACGGATAAGTATCTTTGAGCAAACACAGCAACCTCCCCCCAGAATGGTTGTCACGGGAAGACGGAAGCCTTAAATATTTCGCTTCCGATCAAGCCATCGAATACGGCGTTGCAGACCGGCTCGCGGTTTCTATAGACTAAGTTTTTTTAAGATAGACAGTGATGTCTCGTCGAATTGATTAGACCACATCATTCTGCGAGAAGATGTTGGGAGTACACACAGAACCTAAGAATATCAGGTTCTTAGCTATTTTTAATGGAAACTAGTTCGTTGGCACTGAGTTCAACCTAATGCTTAGTCACAACCGCTGCGCTAGAGAGCCCTGCGGGCGAGGATGGGGAGAGAAATAGATCGCTATAAAACCTCCAAAAGAACAGAAGGAATTTATGGACGATTGCACTACATGAAGCTAACAGACTGCAGAGTTGAGTGTCTGGGAATTCAATGTAATCCGGCAAGAACATACAGGCGAGGCATCTTCTTAAGGAAAACGCGGTTGCAGATCACGCGGAAGTCCTTCTAGCAGATTTTTATCAAGATCGAATTCAATATTGCGGCCGCCTTCACGGGGGTTGACATAGATAACACCCGTGAACATTTCGCCGGAAGAATCCTCATCCAGACCAACAAAGAACGAGCCAGCGCCGTAAATCTTCCCATAGTAGCCGCCTTCGACTTCGCCATCCTCATTAAGTATTGAGCGAAAACGAATAAAGTATCCGCTCTTTGCCATCAGAACATCCGAGTCGTCCTCCGTATCGTTACGAATCAAAACCCTGGGCTCCCCCACTCTTCGGGTTGCGCTCTTATTGGGTAGCCTGGAGCGAATCCACTCGATGGAATTAGAGTAACCTTCCAGAGGTGCTTCATAGGCCGATTTGAATCGACTATGCTCAAATGGTTGAAAGGGCTGAATCCCATTACTTTCTCCCTCAAATTCCCATAAGAGGGCTAACTCATAATTGTCCGACGATTCGTAGGTGAAATCTACCGATATCCACAAGTCAACATGGTTTCCTTCACCATGAGGATGCACCCAGTCCCGCTCCAACAAATCAAATCCAAAACGGCCGATAGACTCAGGGAACGGCAATTTTATTCGACCCGCATACATCGGCACCGGATTGCGGATTTTGCGGAGGACCACCTCGACTTCAACGTTGCTCTTCAATCGGGCATTACCCCGAGAATCAGATTCATGTATTTCAGGACTCAAAAGTGTCTCATAAAAGCCGTCCTGTCTTACTGATACACTGGCCTTCCAAGATGCAGTTCCCGTGAACGTAAAATAGCCGTTTTCATCGGTGTGGCCCTTTTTGTGTTCACCACGAATATTTGAAGGTTGGTGCGAAGGGTAGCCAATGTGGACATTTGCTCCTTCAATAGGCGCACCGTCCTCATTGAGCACAGTAACGTTCGTTGTTAATCGAGCCCCCTGTCCGCACGCCGTAATAGGCAAGAACAGGGCCGATAAAATTAAGAGTAAATAATGCTGTTTCTTCATCTTAGGTTTCCGGTTTCTACAATTGCGTCAAAGAGCCGATAAACATACGGGTAGGCGACATCTTTCAGGTCGCTGTGGAGCCATGGGCCAGTTGCATCATCGTCAAGCCGCTCCTGGGGCCACTCGCCAGGGGTTTGGTGTTGATCTTGCATGTTGATGTTTCGTGACACTGCAGGGTCCGTATCAAACGCCCCGACCGCATTCGCCCCCGCCGCAAAGCTGGTCGCGGGGATTGCTTCGGCGAGAAGCTAATACTGCGTAAAAGGCTGGTTGGCCATGGTGATGGCAGAAGGATCGCCGAGGGCATCACCTGCTGATTACGCCCTCATATTCCAATGAAACGCTCTCTGGATCGGGGTTGAAAAACAGATAACGAAAGTTGATGTGACTTTGCCGGTCCCACACACCGTCAAAGGAGATTCCCTCCTCAATCTTTCCATAGTTTGCACGAATGACATTGCCCTCATTGTCAACCTCGGTTCTGACTCGGAAAATAAGTAGAGGATCGGACTCTCTGCTGCCGAAGTTTTCCACTTTTCGACCCTCTTTTTCCTGCCCAAACGTCACGGTGAACTCCTGTTGATAGCCGCTTTCCGGAGCAACATGGGGGGAACGCAGCCGACTCTCGGGAAACCAATCGCCAACCAAAATACCGTCGTGCTCGTTTAAAAAATGAATCGTTAAAGTTGATTTTCGATCATCGAGTTCATTATAAAAGCCCGAAACATTTATCAGAGCATCGGCAATTTGCCCGGCTCCAAATGGTTTGACCCAATCTGCCTTTTCAAAATCAAACTCAAAATAACGATTAAATTCCGGAACCTCAACTAAACGCTTCTGAGAGTAATACATCGGCACAGGATTGCGGATTTCACGGAGAACGAAAGCTACATCGGTATCCATATTCACCGCATAGCCTTGAACAGAGCGAGCGACAGAAAACCGCTTCTCGCTATCGTAGAAACCAGCCTTTCTCACTAATGCTTGAATTGAATGCTCTCCCGGCCTTCCGGAAAATTCAAAGATTCCATCCTCGTTTGTTTGTCCTATAATAACTCGATCTCCACCCTCCGGCCGAATGTATCCTGTTCGGATATGCGCCGACTCAATTGGTTCATGGTACTCATCAATAACTTGAATCGAAATTGTTATTTTGGGAGCTTGGGCACAGGCCGATACAGCGAGAATAATGTAGGCAAAAAATGCGATACGGATAAAAGGATGTATTCTCATTTGAGGTTTCCTCATGGCAGCAACAATGCAGCCGGAGGAAGCGAATCTTTAGCAAGATTATAATCGGATTTAAACTCCATGGCCCGTTCATTTTCTTCGGGATTGATGTAAATTACCCCATCTCGAATGGCGAATCCCGGATGGCCGGGTTGTTCGAAACTGCCGTTGATAAAAATACGACCATAGAACTTACCGTAGTTTGCACTGATAATTTCTCCATCTTTGTCCACTTTTGTGTTGAAACGAATAATCCAATGCCCTGGACGATGCGCATTTTGGATGCTTTTATCATTCTCTTCAAAAGCAAGTGCGTCGGGGCGAGTGTATTGCCATCGCATTTCCTGGTTATAGCCGACATCGGGGGCGAGATAGGGCCAAACGAAACGGCTGCTTCCTTTGGCGGGCTCGATACGAATAATCCCATCGTGGTCATTCGGGAAATGCCATTCCATAATGTTCCTCATCCCTTCATCTGATTGAACTCCTGTGACCTTTATGAACACATGCGCATCTTGCCCTTCACCATGAGGAGCCGTCCAATCATTGCGAAAGAAGTCAAATCCAAGCTTCTTCTCGGTCTCAGGCGATCGAAGTTGCAAAAGCCTTGCATACATCGGCACAGGATTGCGGATTTCACGGAGGGTAATGGTGGCTTCAACTTTGCTCTTCAATCGGGCATTACCCCGAGAATCAGATTCATGTATTTCAGGACTCAAAAGTGTCTCATAAAAGCCGTCCTGTCTTACTGATACACTGGCCTTCCAAGATGCAGTTCCCGTGAACGTAAAATAGCCGTTTTCATCGGTGTGGCCCTTTTTGTGTTCACCACGAATATTTGAAGGTTGGTGCGAAGGGTAGCCAATGTGGACATTTGCTCCTTCAATAGGCGCACCGTCCTCATTGAGCACAGTAACGTTCGTTGTTAATCGAGCCCCCTGTCCGCACGCCGTAATAGGCAAGAACAGGGCCGATAAAATTAAGAGTAAATAATGCTGTTTCTTCATCTTAGGTTTCCGGTTTCTACAATTGCGTCAAAGAGCCGATAAACATACGGGTAGGCGACATCTTTCAGGTCGCTGTGGAGCCATGGGCCAGTTGCATCATCGTCAAGCCGCTCCTGGGGCCACTCGCCAGGGGTTTGGTGTTGATCTTGCATGTTGATGTTTCGTGACACTGCAGGGTCCGTATCAAACGCCCCGACCGCATTCGCCCCCGCCGCAAAGCTGGTCGCGGGGATTGCTTCGGCGAGAAGCTAATACTGCGTAAAAGGCTGGTTGGCCATGGTGATGGCAGAAG
>REBV01000070.1 GCA_007692545.1 Puniceicoccaceae bacterium | reverse complement strand
TAAAGAACTCGAAGAAATTCGCAGTAAACTCGTCCTTATGGGCGAAAAGGCCAATGCAGTTGGGCAACTCGTGGTTGAGGGTTTTATCGAGAGCGACCTCGAAAAAGTCCAAATCGCACTAACTAAGGACGACGAGATCGATGATCTCGAGATCGAGATCGATCGTGATGCCGTCCGCTACATCACCTTGCGCTCTCCGGTCTCCAGTGACGTGCGTTTGATTTTTGTGGCAATCAAGGCGAGCCATGATCTTGAACGTGCAGGCGACGAAGCGCATAGTATCGCAAAGCGGGCCCGTAGTATTCTTACCCGCGACGGTAAAGTCACCAGGCCCGTTGCGATAGAGGAAATGAGCCGGCTTGCTTTCAGTATGTTAAGCGACGCCATCACCTCTTTCCTTTCGGAAGACCTCGAACTGGCTCAAGGCATTATCATCCGGGATAAAGAAGTCGACCGGCTCAATAAAGAGAATTTCAAGGTCCTCTCCACGGGCACGAAGGAGACAGATGTGGAAGCTTCGACGCAAATCGAGACGATATTGATCTCCAAATCAATCGAACGGATCGCCGATCACGCAAAAAACCTAGCAGAAGAGGTCATTTACTTGCTGACTGGGAAATAGCCGGAATTCATTTTTAAGTATCAACTTGGCTTCTTTTGTGCTAGCTACAAGCGTGTCAAATCGGTGAAAGCCGCCTACGTTCAACCAACAACCTGTAATTCTCCAGAAAATAACCAGTCATCATGGCTAAGAAATCTACAAAAAAAGTCGCCGCGGCTAAGGCCGTGAAACCAACCGCTGTTAAAAAAGCTCCGGTCAAGAAAGTCGCTGCCAAGAAAGCACCCGCGAAAAAGGCGGTTAAAAAGGTTGCTGCAAAAGTAGCTCCAAAGCCTGCCGCTGCGCCCGCTAAAAAAGCACCGGCAAAGAAAACGCCCGTGAAAGCTTCAAAAAGTCCGGCCCAGGGAAAAGTTGTTAAGACGACGATCATCGCACGCGTCGACGTTGGTTTTGGCAACAGCCTCTATCTGCGGGGAGAAGGAAGTTCATTGTCGTGGGACAAAGGCGTTCAGCTTGAGAATGTCGGCCCCTATGAGTGGACATTCAGTACCACGAAGGCTAAAGGTGATCTTAACTTCAAGTTTCTTATCAACGATGAAATTTGGGCTGAGGGTGAGAATCTCTCAGTCGCCGAGGGTGGCACATCCATTAGCTCGCCGGTTTTCTCCTGGTAGTCGGCAGGTCGGCACAAACAGTCCGGTGAATTGCCCCTGGCGCAGAGATACGCCAGCTCCTTTGGCGGAAATCTTTTACGCATTGGAGTCAGGCTGAAGTAATGGTATCACCGGAACGGGGCTTCAAGCATCAACCTGTTCGGTCGCCTGGCATGATTACGTGTGTGGACCTTTGCTGGATAAGGATCGGTCGCGAGCCCTGCGGGTGATAAAATCCAGAACGATCAATTTGGGGAGGCGGAATGCCGAGTCAGCCGCCGCACTCTATATATAACGTAAAACGTAAAAAAGGGACAGTCCCTTCTTGTGTATGAGTCGAAGTGTGATGTTTTTTGGTTTTTTAGGTAGCGAGGAAGCAGATAGGAGTAGTATTGGCAGAACTTCGATTTACCATTTTAACTCTCATGCTTACAGGAGTCTATTTGTGAATATGGATCAAACATGCAGGAATAACACATATACTTACACATATACTTGCTATTAGTCTAATCGAGTGCTACGCTTGAACTATGGCACAGTTATCCATCTATTTAGACGAAAAGACTCAGGCGAAGGCAAAGAGCGCTGCGAAACGTGCGAATTGCTCGCTTTCGGGCTGGGCGAGGGAGCAATTGATTGCGGCAGCCGACGAAGGACAATCCTGGCCGGAGGGCTACTTTGAGCTATTCGGTAGCGTGCAGGATGCCTCCTTTACAGAGGCCGAACCGATTGACCCCAAGCGAGACAGCCCGCGTGAAATGCTATGAATTACTGCCTCGATACGAACACGGTCGTTTATTACCTTAAAGGCACCTGCCCGGAAATTCGAAGAAGGCTGCAGGGCACACGCCCCAAAAACCTGTTTATACCGGAAATTGTCTATGCCGAACTCCTTTACGGTGTGGCAAACAGTCAGAGAAAAGTCGAAAACGCTGCTAAGCTCGAAGCTTTTGTTCAGCCGATTGAGCGCATTTCTTTCGATGAAAGAGCCAGTCCACACTATGCCGACATCCGTGCGGACCTGACCAAACGCGGCCAGTTGATCGGATCGAATGTTCTTTTGATAGCTTCAATTGCCCGAGCACACTCGATGACATTGATTACGCACAATACCAACGAGTTTAAACGTATCGCCGGTTTGCAAATTGAGGATTGGGCGTTTGAGCTAGAATAAACCGGTTCCAGGCGCCCATTTATGCAGTCAATGGCGTCGTAAAACGACGATGCGGTTGCTGTTGGTGCCGGAGCTGTTATTGACGACGCCCCAGCAGTTGGAGGTTTTGGTGAAATCCTGTTGGTTGATCATGACGCCGAGGGGATGGAGGGGGAGTCCGCGTGCGGCTGCGATTACGTTCTGCTCCAGCTTGATTGTGCCGTTCCGCACTTCGCCGACTTCGAAGGCAATGCTGCCGCCGGGCTTGGTGATGCGGGCGAGTTCGACCAGTGTTGCCCGGATGAAGTTTTGCCAGTCCGTCACTTTGCGGTGGCTGGCGATATTCACCGCTTTGGGATCGATCCCGAGAAACCAGCAGCGCAGCCAGTTATCGCCCTCGTAATCGACTACGTCGAGGAAGGGAGGCGAGGTCACGGTGAGCTGGACGCAGGCATCGGGTATCTCCGGGGTGTGGCTGGACTGAGCGGTGCAGAGGAGTGACCGCTTGCACTCCGGGTGCTCTTGCGAGAGTAGGGACTTCGATTTCTTGAGGATAATGGCGGTGACATCGCGCAAGGGTGGGGTCTGCTGCCGTTTTTCGTTGATCAGCTTTTGGCGTGCCACCGTGACGGCCTGATTGGGCGGCAGGGTGTAGACGGAGAAAAATCCGGCAGAGTGCCCGGTTAGCCGATTGATCGCGACCATACGTATCCATTTATCGATTGCATCGAGCTCGTCGCTGGCTGCGCGGGTAAGCAGCCAGCCGCGCAGGCCCTCCAGGTGGGCGAGTGTTTTCGGGTGGTAGAAGGTGAGCAGGTCTGGTGAGGCAGCTTCAGTGAACGAGTCCCAGGGTATTGAGCGCAGGCGTTTTTCGATTGCCTTAAAGGATGGGGGCTTGAGCCGTGGTTCGAGCAGAGCCCGACTGAGTGGATTGGTGTCGTTGCCGTAGGGGGTGCGCTCCAGCAGGGCGGCTTCCAGTGGCGTGGTGCCGCGCCCCATGAAGGGGTCGTAGACTACATCGCCGGGAGCGGTCAGGCGCTCGATAAAAAAGCGAGGGAGCTGCGGCTTGAAGCAGGCCCGGTAGCTGACCTCATGCAGGCGGTTGGCCTGCCGCTGCCGCGCGGTCCAGAACTCGTTGATATAGTAGTCGATGCCGTCGAGCGATTCGACGGCGGTGGGCGTGCCAAAAGCGTTGAACTCCTTGAGATGCCGGATGAAGGCTTGGTCAGCAGGGGATTCGGTCCGTATGTTGAGGTATTGCTGCTCTTGGATTGGAGGCACCTCTGCAGATTTACGCGTGGCGAAGCTTGGTCAAATAGAATATACGATTTCGAGATACGCGGCGAAGAAAACTCTTCTCAGAAGATGTGAAAGAAGCTGGACGGAGTAAACCTCCCAAAAAATGATCAGTGAATTTAACGAAAAGTCTAAAAGTAACTTGACTGCATATGCATATGTTTGCATATTCTGTTAAATGAATACTGTCAGCATTTATAAATGCCTCTGCGACCTTCAGCGCTTGCGGATTTTTAATCTGTTAAGCGAAGGCCCGCTGTGTGTGTGTCACTTGACGGAGATTCTGGAGACGGATCAGGTGAAGATGTCGAAGCAGCTTCGCTACATGAAAGCGTTGGGCATGGTTGAGGCGGCGCGCGCGGCGCAGTGGATGGTATATCGCCTGGCCGAACCGACGCACCCGCTACTGGACGAGAATCTCAAGTGCCTCCAGGACTGCGCGAATGAGGAAGTTCGCTTTGCTGAAGATTTGGCACGGCGCCGCGAATTATTGGCCCGCTTGGATGCCTCCGAATGCCGGAGTCCCTCGATGCAAATAAAGCTCTGATGGACTTTCGAGCCGGGTCGCTTCCCGTAGCGAGCGGGTTTATCCCGCGATCCGAGCGGTATGGATTCTCGAACCGGGTCGATCCTGGCGTAAAGCCAGTCGCTACAATTAATTGATAGAAGAAACAAACCAACTTACATGAAACGAAAAATACTAATATTATGCACGGGTAATTCCTGCCGCAGTCATATGGCTGAGGGCATTTTGCGGGCGGCGGCTGGAGATCTCTTTGAGGTTTACAGCGCTGGCTCCAAACCGAAGGGGGCGGTGCACCCGCTGGCCATCGAAGCGCTGCGGGAAATTGGCATCGATGCCAGCGGTCATGAGTCTGAGCACCTTGATCTTTATCTGAATGCCGGTATCCACACGGTGATTACAGTTTGTGGCAACGCCGATCAAGCCTGTCCGACCTTTCCGGGGCAGGTGGCCCGCTACCACTGGGGCTTTGAGGATCCACCCCACGCGATGCGCGAGGGTGAAAGCGAGCTGGACGCCTTCCGGCGCATCCGCGACCAGATCAAATTGGTCTTTGAAGCTTATGCCGCCGGTTACCGTGAAGCTTTCGACAACAAAGTTGTCGGAGTCGTGGAGTGATGGAGCGATGGCGGGGTGGTGTCGTGGGGGGTTTTTGGGGTTGAGTTTTG
>REBV01000071.1 GCA_007692545.1 Puniceicoccaceae bacterium | reverse complement strand
ACCGTCTTCCCGCGTCGCTTTTAAAGCTATGCGGGACGCAGTCGCTCTTCGAGCTTCCGTCTTCGCTCTCCGAGCTACGCCGGACAAGACGCCGGGTCAAGAGCGAGCACGCCACCCGAATCCCGAATCTCGTATCCCATATCCCGCCCCCCGCCTCCTTTGCCATTGACCTTGGGGAGTGAAGTCAGAAAACTTTAAAAAATCGTTAGCGCTGACACTTATTTATATCGATGCATACTTCACCAGGAACCTTCTTTCGCGGGCTTTTGCCTTTTTTCTGCCTGATTTTCGGCGTTTTTTCGGCGAGTTTCGCCAACACCGTGCGGATCAACGAGGTGATGGCTTCCAACGGGGCAACGATCGCGGACGAAGATGGCGACTACGAGGACTGGATTGAGCTGTATAACTATGGGAGCGAACCGGTGGACCTGACGGGCTGGGGGCTTTCGGACAACCCGGGGAGTCCCTTCAAGTGGAGCTTTCCGGCGGGTACGAGCATCGGGCCCGATGACTATTTGCTGGTCTGGGCCTCGGGGAAGGACCGGAGCGGGGATGTTTTGCATACCAACTATGCAATTGCTGCAGCTGGTGAGGCCCTTGTTCTTTCGCAGGCGGAGGGTGTCGTGATCGACGCAATGGATCCGGTGGTGATGCCCCGGGACGTTTCTTATGGTCGGGCACCGGATCAAGGGGCGGCCTGGTTTTTCTTCGACGAGCCGACACCGGGCGGAGCGAACACGACGACGGCTTATGCCGGGGTGACGGAGCGGCCGGCTTTTTCGCAGCCAGCGGGGTTTTATGCTGCGGGTTTTGATTTGCAGATAACGCATCCGGATGCGGATGCGGTGATTTACTACTCGACGGATGGTTCGGATCCGGATCCGGCGGCTGTAGGGGGGGCGATCCTTTAACTATGTGAATGCATATCCGCGGGAGCCGCATGAGTGGGATACGGGGCCGATTCTGACGGAAGCGGTAGAGACCTATCTCTATCAAGCAGCGATTCCAATCGTTGATCGATCATCCGATCCGGAGCGCTTTGCTTTGATCAATACCAGTTTTACGGCGACGCCCCGTCTGCCGGTCGGATCGATTTTCAAAGCTACGGTTGTGCGGGCTCGGGCGGTCCGTCCGGGCGAACTGCCTTCGGCGGTGGTCGCCGGGACTTTTTTTGTGCATCCGGAGATTGCATCGCGTTTTTCCCTGCCGGTTATTTCCGTGACGAGTGATGCCTCCGGCTTGTTTGATTATGACGCGGGCATCTATGTGGCCGGGAAGGTCGCGGTCGATTGGCGGCGGGCAAATCCCTCCGCAGGTTGGAACAACGGTCGCCCGGCAAATTACAACCAGCGCGGGGAAGCTTGGGGGCGTGCGGGCAATGTGGAGATCTTTTCACCTGAGGGGGAGGTGCTGCTCAATCAGGGCGTGGGACTGCGGATTCATGGCGGTTACACCCGGGCCAATGCGGTCAAATCGCTTCGGCTGTATGCACGCAGTCGCTATGATGCTGACGACCGCTTCAATGCGGCCGTATTTCCGGGCTTGGTGCGACGCGGGCATCCGGAGCAAGCGCTGGAGAGTTTTAATCGATTGTTGTTGCGGAACGCAGGGCAGGATTGGAATCAGTCGCTCTATGGGGATGCGTTTATGCAGGGGCTGGTGAGTCATTTACCAATCGACGGCCAGGCGTATCAGCCGGCCTTGCATTTCTTGAACGGTGAATTCTGGGGCTTGATTAATATTCGCGAGCGGCTGGATCAAAGTTATTTGGCGGATCACTATGGGATGGATCCGGATGCGGCGGTTATTCTGAATACCCGCTTTGACGATCTTGGGGCAATGAGTGTGGACAACGGCACTCAGGCGGACTTGGACGATTTTCATGCGATTGTGGATTATGCCGAGGCGCATGATTTGAGTGATCCGGAGCATTTTGAGTGGATTCGGGAGCGGGTCGACCTGGACAATCTGGCGCTGTATTATGGGATTCAAATTTTCCTCTGTAATCAGGACTGGCCGCATAACAATAACAAGCCATGGAGGAAGCGAACGCCGGCTTACCTGCCGGATGCGCCGACGGGGCACGATGGACGGTGGCGCTGGTTTTTGTTTGATTTGGATTTTGGCTATGGACGTATGCGCGGGGATCATACAACGAATGCCTTGGCGCGGGTGGTGGATCTGCCCTCCGGCGTTTACACGGTGAATCGCGCAGCTATCAATCCGGTCAACCGCTTATTCCGCGAGTTGGTGCTATCGAACGAGGGCTTTCGGCATGGCTTTATCAACACTTTGGCCGATCAGATGAACACCAGTTTTCAGTCTGAACGCTCGCTGGCGTTTTTGCAGGAAACGGAAGCGCGGATCGCCGCTTACCGACCGGAACACAATGATCGTTGGGATCTATCGACCTTACAGCGTAGTCAAATGGTGACGTTCGCGCAAGAGCGCCCCACCTATCAGCGGAACCATTTACGTAGTGTTTTCGGGCTGGAGGCTGATCGGGATTTAACGGTATCGGTTGTGGATGGAGGGCTTGTTCGGGTGAATGGATTGATTATCGATGAGACGGTGATTGGTTTGACTGATCCGGGTGTGCCGTACCCCTGGTCCGGCACCTACTTTCAAGACGTCCCGGTCGAGCTGGAGGCCTTGCCGGAAGCAGGCTATCAGTTTGTGGGCTGGGTGGTCACACCGACGGGGGCGGTGTCGGGGCTCTCCGGCGAACCGGAGTATCACTCGACCGAGCCGGTGATTCAGTATGCGTTGACGGAGGATACGACGGTCGAAGCCGTCTTTGAGGCGGTGCCCTTGGCGGCGTTGCCGATCGTGTTGCACGCATGGGATTTTGAGGATGCGGACACTCTGTTGCTGCCGTCGTTTACGATCGGCGGCGGAGCGCTGACGATTGATCTGGGCCCGGCAACTGACCCGATCGACAACACCGGGGGTGACTTTGCCACCCGGCACCTGCGGGTCAACAATCCGCTGGGCTCGACGCTGACCTGGTCGTTGCCGACGACGGGCTACGAGGGCATCACGCTCGACTTCCTGACCCGCCGCTCGGGGCAAGGGGCGGAGCTGATGACGGTGGACTACACCACAGATGGCAGCACATGGACGACGGCGGACACACTGACGATCTTCAACGACTCGCCGCAGGCGCAGAGCTTCGACTTCAGCGCGGTGGCGGCGATCAACGACAATCCGGACTTTGCGCTGCGCTTTACCTTCGCCCAGGGCGATGCGGGTGGCACGGCAGGCAACAACCGCTTCGACGATGTGGTGCTGATGGGCACGGCGCTGCCGGGGACCAACCTGCCGCCGGTGTTGGACGAAACGGCGGTGCCGCCGGTCCTGCGTGGCGCGGCTGCGGACGGTAGCTTTGATGTTTCGCTGGACGGCTGGTTCACCGATCCGGAGGGCGACCCACTGAGCTACAGCGCCAGCAGCTCGGCGGAGGCTGTAGCGACGGTTTTAGTCAACGGGGAGACGCTCACCGTGACACCACTGGCAGCAGGTGACACAGTGATCACGGTGGGGGCCAGCGACGGCACAAACCCGGCGATTGAGACGAGTCTTCGCATCCTGGTCTATCCGGAGCCTTTTGCGCTGAGTGCGGGGACCTTCAGCTTTACGGAGTGGGACGCACTGGAGCCGGCGGGCGCGTTTCCCGCCAATATGCTTTTTGTGCAGAGCGATGTGGATGATCCGCAGCTGACGACTCCGCTGGACTTCGCCTATGCCATACCGGCGGCAGATGCCGCCAATGCCAATGATGTGGATGCGCCCTATAATGCCAGTTCGCGCAGCCGGATTAACGGGCTGGGTACAGAGGGTATCGCCTTTATCAATACGGGCCGTGGTCGCGATGTGGGTGCGGCCGTGGTGGCGCTGGACACGACGGGGGTGAGCGATATCCGGTTGAGCTTCACCGCAGGCACCGTGCTGCCGAACAGCCGCATCTATGGTCTGCGACTACAATCCCGAATCGGTCTGGAGGGTGCTTGGACGGATGTGCTCGACGAGGGTGAGCCGGTGGAGTATCTGCGCAACGAGACCCCCGGTCACAGCCAGGTCTTCGGCCCGATCACGCTACCGGCCTCACTCGAAGGCCAGCCACAGGTTTTCCTGCGCTGGTTCTACAATTATAAGGAAGGCGGCAGCTCGCGGGCACAGCTGCGGCTGGGTGCTATTTCTATCAGCCCGGCGACTGCGCCTACTTTGTATAGCCATTGGATCTTGGATTAGTTTGATCCCGCCGATGCTTCAAATCCTGACATCAGCGGTCCCGAGGCCACACCGCTGGGTGATGGGGTGGCGAACCTGCTAAAATATGCCCTGGGAGTGCCCCCGCTGGAGCGGGTGAGCAGCGCGCAGCTCAGCCAGGGTCTGACGGCCGACGGCCGTCTCTACATCCGCTTTCACCGCGATCCGGCCAAGACCGACATCACCTATTTGGTGGAAGCCTCGACTGATCTGATTGATTGGAGCGACCTGCGCTTCGACAGCAGTACCGAGCCGTTCGAGCCGAACAGCGACGGCGAGTTGCACGAAGTGAGCATCGAGATCGACGGCGAGCCGAAACGCTTCCTGCGCCTGCGGGTGATGGGGGATTAGCGCTGCGCGCAGTGAGGATCCGTGCGTTGCCTGCGGCTATGCAGGGCAGTCGCGCTGCGCGCGGAGTGGAAAGTGGAGAGTGGAGCCCCATGGGTCGCCTGCGGCTATTGCCGGGCAGAGGTGGTGGGGCCCGTGCCGGGAAGCGCTGAAGCGCTCACTTTTACCCTGCAGGATAGTGTAAGAGTGACGGCTTCAGCCGTTTTTGCGTAGCCCAGGAGTTTCGCGTTCCCGGGAA
>REBV01000301.1 GCA_007692545.1 Puniceicoccaceae bacterium | reverse complement strand
CGAAGGAGTTGGAGCACCGGATGCGCTCAATAACGCTGTGCCACATTAAGCCAGGCGAAGTGATTTGCTGGCCGCAACGCGGGGATTGGCTCGAAGCGCACTGGGCCGAAATCGACGGGCTCAATCTGAAAAGCTATGCGCCGGCTGATTATGGTGCTTGCGAGGGTAAGACGGCGGACCGTCATTTATTAATTTTTCGGCGGGAAATACACGGGTCGCACTCATTTTACAACGGGGGTGCGTATCTGGACACGTTAAACCGGGAAGCCACCGATGCCTTTATTCAATCGACTCACGCCAAGTATGCGAAGCATTGCGGTGAGCATTTCGGCTCGGTCATCCAGGGGATTTTCACAGATGAGCCTCACCGCGGGTTTATTCTCTGTGATGCGGTGGAGCAGCCGGGAGCCGCTGAGCCAGCGCTGTCGTTACCGTATTCAGAAAGTCTTTTTGTCGAATTTTCCGAGCGCTTTGGGGAAGCACTGCAAGGGCGGTTGCCCGAGCTGTATTTCCAATATCAAGGACAAGCGATCTCCCGCTTGAAGTGGCAATATGTCGAACTGCTACAGCAACTGTTTCTCGAGAACTGGGCGATTCCCTGTCTGCAGTGGTGCGAGACGCATGATTTAAAGTTGACCGGCCATGTTTTGCATGAGGATTCGTTGGCCGCTCAGGTTGTGCCCTGTGGCTCTCTGGCTCGATACTATGAGCACATGACGTATCCCGGTATCGATGTGCTTTCAAAAAGTTGTGATGCATTTTGGGTGGCCAAGCAAGTCGTCTCGGTGGCGCGTCAGCAGGGGCAGCCATTTGTCCTGTCCGAACTCTACGGGGGGACGGGGTGGGACCTGGATTTCACCGGGCATAAGCGGATTGGCGATTGGCAAGCCTTTCAGGGAATCAATCTTCGCTGTCACCATTTGTCCTGGTATTCGATGGCGGGGGAAGCCAAACGCGATTATCCGGCTAGTATTTTCCATCAGTCGGCCTGGTATCAACAATACAAATACGTTGAAGACTATTTTTCCAGAATTCATTTTGTGCTGCAACAGGGGGCTCCGGATTGTGATGTATTGGTGCTGCACCCGGGGGAGTCGCTGTGGGCACAGTTTCATCTCGGCTGGGCGACCTGGCTTAGGTCTGATTCGGCCCGGATTGATGCGATCGAAGTGAAGTTTCAGAATTTATTCCGCTGGTTGATGGACGCGCAGATTGATTTTGACTATGGTGACGAGGAGCAGATGGGGCGTCTCGGATCGATTGAGCAAATTGATGGTGAGGGCTTTTTAAAGTTGGGGCAAATGCGGTACCGTTCGGTTATGGTGGGCGGCTTGGAGACGCTACGTGCTTCGACTTTAAAGTTACTACAGGACTTTGTAGCAGCCGGCGGACGGGTGGTTTTTGCGGGCGATCCTCCGGCCTATGTGGATGCACTCCCGAGCGCGGACGCGCAGCATTTTGCTGAGGCGTTTGGGATCTGCCCATGGACGGAGACAGCCGTTGTGCAGGCAGTCCGCGCCAGCAGCCGACAAGGGCTGCGGGTCAATGCAGGGGTCGGTGCGCCGGGCTTGATCAGCCATGTGCGGCGCATGGCTGATGGCTCGGCCTTTGTTGCATTGGTGAATACCCGCGAAGATGCGATTACCTCAGTGGATCTTGAGTGGGCGAGTGCTGGCGCAGTCCGCATCAAACGTCTGGATTGTCGGTCCGGTGGGATTGTTTCCGTTGACTCAGAGTTCAACCAGGATGCGCAGTGCTGGATAGTTGATTTCGAGGCTTTGGAAGAACAGGTATTTCACGTGGAGCCCGTGCCCGAAGCGCTATTGGATGGAGTTGACGAATGCGTCGATGCAGCCCCTCTAGCCCCGCCCCCTCAGGTCGCCGCTGAGCTTCGGCTCGAGGGGCCCTTCGCCTACACCCTGAGTGAGCCCAACAGTTTGATTCTTGATCAAGCCCGCTATCGTTTGGCTGATGAGGCGTGGAGCTCCCCCGACGACATTCTCCGTTTGAATGATCAGATCCGTGAGCGGATGGGCTGGACTGCACTTTCCGGAACGATGCTGCAACCCTGGTGCCAGCCGGAGGCGACTTCCAGTGGCCGAGAGTTGAGTTTGGAATTTCAGTTTACGATCGAAGATTTACCAGAGCTCATCGAACTTATGCTGGAACAGCCCGAACGATGGACTTTTTCTCTGAATGGGACTGATTTTGCCCCGGGTACTATTTCCGACTGGCACATCGATCGGGTTTTTCGGCGCTTTCCACTGCCGCAGAATAAGCTTCTGATCGGGCAGAACGTTCTCACACTGCGGACGGACTTACGGGAGGACACCTCGATCGAGGCGGTCTATTTGCTGGGTATCTTTGGTGTTTCCAAGCGTGATGCAGTGTATTGTTTGACTGCGTTGCCCAGTCACTTGAAAGCGGGTGATCTAGTCGAGCAGGGCTTTCCTTTTTACACCGGGGCCATTAGCTATAGCACGCCACTGCCGGCGGCGGTGGCTGAATCAGCCTTTGAAGTCGAATTGTTCGCACTGAGCGCTGCCTGTGCCGAAGTCAGTTTGGGCGCTCACTCGCAATTGATTGCTTTCCCCCCTTACCGGGCCTCGTTTGAGCCCGGAGGCGCTGCCGACCGGCTCCACTTCAAGGTTTTCTTAACCCGTGAGAATTTGTTCGGACCCTTACACGCTCACCCCCGCGATCAGTCCATGACGGCTCCGAGTAGCTATCGAACAAAGGGAGAAGCTTACAGGGTAGCGCATCAATGCGTCCCCAGCGGACTTTTGGAAGCGCCTGCTATCCGAACCTTCACACCGTAGTTTGCCGTAAGCCCCAAAAAAATGATCTACCCCCGATTCATTTCAGATTTCTTGCCGTGTGCCCTGTGCGCGAGCTCGATCATGCTGCTCAGCTGCGGTTGGCAACTGAGCGCCGGGGAGACGACCGGTGCGCGGATTTCGTTCGTCACCGAGTCGGAAAATTCGGTCACTCTGCAAGCGGTTCTGGATCCGACTCTGGACCTGGCTACCCGAATGCAGCGCGAGCGTCCGCTGGTTGATAGTCCGGTTCCGCTAGGGCCGCGATTCGTGGCGGGGCAGGGTGCTTGGGAGTCCAACCAGACATTTGTTCGGGTGTTTAACGAAAACGGGATCGTGGAGACACAGTTTCTGGCTTATCCCGATTCAATCTCAGGGGGTGTCCACGTGGCTGCCGGAAAGGACGCACAGGGAGATGCTTTTATCGTGACCGCACCGATTAGCGATAGGACCCAACGTCAGTTACGCGTCTTTGACCAAGCCGGCGGAATTCGGGCCACTCTGAACCCGCCAGAGGCGCTGAGGCCACCCTATGTCATTGCCGTCGGTCGAGGCGGTGAGAGTGCACCGGATGCGGTTATCGCCCTCACTTCAGCGCACCAGCAGCAAGGGCGACCCAGTGCGCTGGCGCTTTACAATTCGGAGGGGGAGTGGCTGGAGTCGATACGTTTTGATGCGCCGACCACAGGGATTGTCCAACTGGAGTCGGACCGAACGGTGGACGTCGCGCGGTTTGACCTGGTTTATCCAGGCACCGGTGAATGGCTTGTCTTTAACCCAAGCAGCGGGCAGCATCAATTTACGAAAATCGAAAGCACCGTCGGGTTGACGGGTGTTTATCGAAGTGCGTTTGCGGAGAATCCTTACGTGGCTGCGGTTGCGGACAGTCCGATCTCGGAGCTGCTGCAGCTGGATTCGGAATATGCGGCGGTTTCACGGCAAAACATTGGACGTCTGGAAAATGAATTCTGGATAACCGGGGAGGCTTTTGGTTTTGATGCTTCGGATGACGGTGAGTATATTAAATTCGTTAAGTATGGGCATGTTCGCGCCGATGCCAGCTCGCCGGCTTACCGAAACTATGGAATTTTTGCATCCGATTCGCCGGAAGATTGGGAGCGGGGATTGCGCAACGCCCGCTCGGGTCTCGGCCGCCTCTCGCGTAGTCTGGCGGATACGCCGCGTACGTTGTGGGAGCCTTGCTTTACGCACCGCCAATTCAATGACCGCTTCGACGCTTGGAAGACTCCCACGGATGAAGCCACCGGCCTGCCCAAGTATCTGGCACTGTCTCGCCTCAACAATATTTCCTACTACGGTGAGTTCGGGGCGACGGATAGCTTTGTCGGCTCCACCTACGCCTATGGGCTGCCGGCATTGGAACGGCTTTACATATTACCCCTGCGGGCATTTTTGTTTGCTTTGAGCGAAGCCTTCAGGGCAGACCCTGAGCGGGTGATTTCAGTCGAGCCGAACCATGAGCACGAGATTTCGATTCGTGAGGACCGCACAGTGGGGGACTACAATCCGGCCATGATTCGCGGCTTCCGCGACTATCTGGTGAATCTTTATGGAGGAGATTTTCAGGCATTGCTGAAAGCACGCAACGGGCCACCCGAAGCTCAATTCGACGCCCCGCGTGACGACGGGCGTGGGAGCTGGGATGCCTACAGCACCGGAAATCGGTTCTTTCAAGATTGGGTCGCCTACAATCGCACCATCGTGAATCGGCGCCTCGCTGACACCTTCACGCAAGCTCTTCTGGCGGGCTTCCCGGCAGAGCTTATTAAGTCGCATCAGATTCCGGATGCGTATGCGATCGGCCAGTTGGATCTATTCAGTGAGCGTATGCCTCGAATCACCCCGATTGACTATGCGCTCGCAGCCGGTGTGGGCTTTGGCTTTACCCGCTACTCGGTCTGGTTTCGACGGCAAAACAATGCATTTAAAGCGGCCTACACCTCTGGCTTTGATTCGATTGTCATGGGCGAGTATCAGGCCCTTACAGGTAATCAAAGAGATGCCAACGAGCAATTAATCTACGTCTGGGAAAATGGGGTCAGTGCGATACATGCCATGAAGTGGCCCGCTTCCCATGACAAGGGTTTCAACGCGACGATGACCGGAGCGATTCAACATCTCCTGGATCATTATGATCGACCGCGAAGCACTGTGACCGGCGGCGTAGGGCAGGTCAAAGCGTTCATCGATGGCGAGCGGCGTTTTAATATCGCTGCAATCGGCACCGGAGCAGGGAAGCGCGGCTTGCTCAAGAGCCTGTGGGCGGACGGCACTTGGGAAGGTAGCGTCTATGCGGTGCCGTTTCGGACAGCGCTCAAGATTGAATCATTGGCGGCCAGGACCGTGCGGAGGCCCGATGGGGCCTCGGCGGTAGAGGTGGGACCACTGCGTAAGATCGATGGTGGCGAACAGATGATTCTTGTTATCAGAGGGCGTAGTGTGGCCGAGGATCAAGTCTTACGGTTTAACGTACGCCATGCCGCCGGTGGTTTCTTGCCCGGTTATGATGCAGCCGTCCCAACTCGACTGGAGATCCGGGAGTATCGTTTTGTTCTGCGCACACAGCTGCCCGCCGATGAGTTGATTCTGTCGGTTACTTTGCCGGATGGCTTTCGGGTCGATTCCACGGAGGCCCGTCGCGAAACCGAGGCCATCGCCCGCCCGCATCTCGACCAACACACCGGCCAGCCGCACGAGGGCGGGGTCACCTTCGACTGGTTTCCTTCAAAGCCGCTGTCTGCGGAAACTCTGAAAAATGATGAACAGTAAAATCTACAAAATTGGGCGGGTCTCGCTTCAGCGCCTCGTCGAAATAACGAAGCTGGCCCGATGGGTTATCCTGGGGATCTGCTTGAGTTGGCAAACGGCCGACGCGGTTTTGCGCCATCCCGGGATGACGGATCAACAGGCCCTGGATTTGGGTGCTTTGCCACAGTTCGGCAGTAAAGCGCGGGCCGGTGGTTGCACGGCTTCGTTGCTTAACAGCGAGTGGGTCGTTTACGCGGGGCATTGCACCAATTTTAATGATGGAGCGAGAACCCAAGTCTTTTATAGTCATGACGGCCAGGACTTTTCCAGGTGGGGAACCGTATATTTAACGCCTAGCGGAGATCCTGGTTATGATGATGTGGCATTGATTCACTTGGACAGTCCGATCACTGAGGCCGTGCGCTGGGTCGCGCCTTATCCGGATTTTGATGAATACCGGCGACTTGGCTGGCAAGTCGGGCGTGGACGATCTGGTATTATCTCTGAAACCAGTACGCATGTAAATGATGGCAGATTTCGCGCCATGACTCAGCGGGCCATTTCAACCGCGCGTGAGAATAATGAGGGCTTTGGTCAATCCATTCACCCCCAGCACATTTTTTACAACTATCTCTCGCCGGTCGCCGCCAATCCGAACGCCCTCTCCACCCGCTACGAAGGCGGGACCGGCCCCGGGGATAGCGGTGGCCCTTTCTACATTTACAAGCACGGGCGTTTCTATAATGCCAGCGTCGTCAGTGGGCCGGATGGGGCAGGGAGCTACCGCAATGCCCGCTTGAGCACCCACCTTAACGCCATCATGGCGCGTTCCGGCATTGAGTTCGCCTACCCCCAGGCGCTCAGGGCGCGGGCCATGTGGGTGGCCGATGATTTGACGGCAACGCTGGCGGATTCCTCGCCGGTTGCTTCCTGGCCGGATCGCTATAACCAATTAACTTGGTCGAGCACGAACGTCAGTCCCGCCTCGCCGCCGCAGTTGATGCATCATGCCACGCCGACCGGCTTGGCTGCCGTCCGTTTCGAGGGGGCCGAAGCCCTGCGCCTGGCGGCAGCGGAGAATCCGTTTGTCAACGAAACGTCGATGAGCGTGGCGATTGTTCTCAGGCCCACTGCTGCCGGCAGCGGCAATCAGAGCGATCCCTTTGCCACCACTGGCGTTTTGGATGCCAGCGTGGCGGGCGGGGTAGGCGGCTGGGGCCTTTCGCTGGCTTCAACCGGCCGTTTGGGTTGGATTTTCGACGACAATAATAGCCCGGTGAAGTCGATCTTCCGCGGGGCCGCTGGAAACGGCTCAGCCGCCACCGGCGACTGGCGCGTCGTGGTGGCGACTTGGGATGGCTCCGATATCCTCCACGACAATGCCGGGGATGACCGCAACATGAAGCTGTTCGTGGACTCGCTGGAGCAGTCGGCTGAATTGCAAGGGCCCCATCACTTCAATATTGGCCGGGCTGCGGTGGATCTGCTCCTCGGGCAGAGCAACACCAATACCGCAACGGGCTTCAATGGCGAGATTGCCGAGGTGCGCTTCTACAGCGGTGCTTTGCCACTGCACGAGGTCGATCGTCTGCTGAATGGCCTGCGCGAGCAATACATCACGGGTGATCTCGGCGTAGTCTTCGAGAGGCCGTGGAGCTCTCACGTCGCGCTCTCGATCGAGCATTCCCTGCGCACGCGCGGTTTCCTCACCGGCGGGGGACGCAGTGTGGAGTGGGATGTGTTGTCAGGTCCGGCTCCTGTGACTTTCTCGGATGCGTATTCCGCCGATACCGACATCGAGTTTGAGGCACCCGGCGTCTATGAATTGGCGGCGATTGTCAGCGACGGCCAAAACACGGCTACCACGACTTTGTCGGTCGCGGTCTATCTGCCCGGATCGGAGCCTGGCGCCCAAGATCCGATAGCGGTGCCCGGTAACTGGATCGACTCGCATGTCGGTGCCTCGGTTGCGGGTGGATCTGTCCAGGATCCCTCAATGGTCACCCTCACCGCCGGTGGCAGAGGGGTAGGCGTCGGCGAGGGAGAGACTTACGACGAGGGCCGGTTTTTCTGGAAAGGTGTAGCGGGGGATTTTGACTGGGTCGCACGCCTCGATTCATTGAGTAATGCCTCCGGCCCCACGCGCGCGGGCCTGATGCTGCGCGGTGGCCCCGGGCCGACTGATGCGGCGGCCTTTATCGGCTTCGCGCCGGATGGAAAGCTGTACACCCTCCTGCGCCGCCAGGGTGGCTTCTGGGGTGATTTGATAGTGGTGGATGACCCGGAGCTCAGCACCCCCGCATACTTGAAGATTGAACGCCGGGGAAACACGATTCGTTTGTATACCTCGGCCAATGGTTCGACCTTTAGCCAAACTGGCCCCGCCCACACGATCGCCCTGCCGGGGGTTGCCCGCGTCGGACTTTTTGCCACCAGCGGTAACCCGTCCAACACCGTCAACGCAGTCTTCAGTAATTTGGATCTTGCGCAAATTGGCTTCGCAAGGGCATCGACCATGGTGCTATCCGATGTATCCACGAGTGCATCGCCCCGCTTCCATGCGGCGTTTTCCGGAAGTCAAGACCCCTGGCTCACGACGTCACTGGATGCCGGCCCCGCCAGCCTTTCCTTTGCTCCGACTTATGAAGTTGAAAAGGAAGTCCTGCAGGCGAACCCGGATGTCAGCGGCATCTACCAGTCCCGATTCACGGTCGACGATGGCCACGCCCTCAGTTACCAGCAGCGCATCAACGCCATCCAATTCAATCTCCGCTACGATTTCAACACGGACGGCAACCTTGAAGGGTGGACATCCGCCAACGTGAGCGGTCTGACCGTCGCAGGAGGGGTGCTCAGTGGCACAGCCACTTCTGGTGATCCACAATTACGGAGGACCGGACTCTCGTTGAATGGCAATAGTTTCACCCGTGTAACCGTTCGGATGCGGGCCAGCGTGAACTCGCCCATTCGGTTGTTCTGGTCGACATCCGACAATAGCGGCTTTAGCACCGCCCGCAGAGAGACCATTGATTATACCGGCAATGATGAATTTCAAATTCTGGAATTTGACTTGGAGTATGTCGATCAGTGGGCGGATGCGATTATTACAAGTTTGCGCTTGGATCCAGCCGAAGGCGCTGGCACGGACGGCAGCACTTTTGAGGTCGATTATATTGAAATTTCAGACGGGCAGCCTTTACCCGAGCCCACCGCAGTCGTGCGCTACGACTTTTTGCAGAACGGCGACTTCGAAGGCTGGGTGCCGAACTCCCAAGTCTCGGATGGCTACGTGGTGGCCGGTCGTTTGCATGGACGTTCCAACGGGAATGATCCTTTTTACACCAAGAGCGGTCTGAATTTCTCTGCGGATACTATAGAAGCCGCCCTGACGCGGATCCGCCTATCCGGTGGTGGATCGATTCAGTTGTTCTGGGCGACCACGGAAGCGGGTGGATTCGCTGGAAGCCGTAGCGTCACCTTACCAGTCGTTGGGGGCAATGTATGGCAAACCATCCGCTTTCCCCTGGCCGGGCATCCGGAGTGGGATGGTAAGACGATTACACGCTTGCGCCTGGATCCCATCAACGCGACCGACGTGGAATATGCCATCGAAAGCATCGTTTTGAGCGATGGCGATGCCGACGGCGATGGTATGCCGGATACCTTCGAACTCACCCATGGCCTGGATCCGCTCGATTCCGCAGATGCTGCGGAAGACGCCAGCGGTAATGGCTTCACCAATCTTCAGGAATACATCGCCGGAACGGATCCGCAGGATCCGTCCGACTCCCTCAGGGTAAAAAGCATGGAACGCGGGGAGGCCGGGTTTGAGCTGCGGGTGGATGGTAAGCAAGGGCGATTGTATCAACTCCTGCGCAGCGAAAGTTTGAGCGAGGCCGATTGGAGCCCCATCGCTAGCGTCGGCCCACTTGCCGAAAATCAGCCAGTTGTTCTATTGGACCCCGACACTTTTGAACGGATATTCTACCGGGTGAAAGTCTCTCTTCCCTGATTTTGCGGATGCCGGAGCAGGGGCCTGGTTCTCATTGACTAGGCTCCCGCAGCATCCGGATTCCTGGCAGCGGATTGGTTCGCACGGGCATTGAGTTCGCGTTGATTGGCTTCCGCACGTTCACGGGTGATGGGGTAGCGTGTCATCAGGTAGATGGCTAAAATCAGGCCCGCTGCCTGGAAGCCGATCAGCATCGCCTTCATCCGCACAGCCACGTCAGGGGCCAGTCCCGACTCCGCGACGGTGACCGGATCAAAGCCGGCCTTGGTCGCCATGTAGCCCCCAATGCCAAAGGTAATCCCTTGCGCCGCCTTTAGCCCAAAGCCGATGGCCGCGCTGAACATGCCCTCGCGGCGACGCCCCGAGGTCAACTCATCATCATCACAGACATCAGCCACCATGGAGGAAACCATGAGCCAGCAACCCTGCATGCCCAGGAAGGTGACAAAGGCTGCAACATAGAGCGCCCAGGGCCAGCGGGGATCGATCGCAAAGTAGTTCATCAGCGTGCCCGCCAGCACAAGTGCCAAACCGAGAATCATGGCCACTCGCTTATTGGTTCGGACAGAGATGAAAGTAATCAAAATCATACTGACATAGGACAGCGCGACTGCCATCGTCCCAACCGTGCCGGCAAAGGTACCCACTCTCATCGCACTCCCCTCAAAAACATGGTGTTGCAGCAGTAGCGGGGCGATGCCCTGTGCGGCAAACATGGCGACAATGATAAAAACGTAGGCTATGAACAGGATGACGAAGGGTTTGTTCGTCATAGAATAGAGGATTGCGGGGATTAGTCGGATCGGCTCCTGACGCTCGATCTCCAAATCTTCCCGGCAGCCGATGACCGGTATCAAACCAGCCACGAGCACGATGATACTGACGCCCACTGTCACCCAAAAGGCCCCTACGCCGAGGTCTGAGAACAAGCTCTCTTCCGAGGCAATGCGGAACAGCCATCCCGCGCCCAGCGAACCGGCCAGCCCGATATACATTCGCCAGACCAGCGTTCGTGTGCGTTCGTCGTAATCAGGCGTCAGCTCAAAGCCCAGGGCTGTGTAGGGTACGACAAACAGCGTGTAGGCGATCGCCAGCATCGATCCGATGAAGCAGATGTAGAGGAAAGGTAGGTTGCTATACCAGGGATTACCCGCCGTTTCGACCCCCGGAACGGTCCATAATAGCGGTAGGAGGACCGCGCAGGCGATGACGCCGAATAGCATAAATGGGCGTCGGCGACCAAAACGAGTTTTGGCGTTGTCTGAAAGGTTGCCAATCCATGGGTCCGTAAACGCATCGATCAAGCGGGGAAATGCCAGTGCCAGGCCCGCGAGTGCTGGAGTGAGCCCAAAGTGGTTCACGTAGACCAGCGTCCCTAAAGCGGTCAGCGTGTTAAACATGAAGTTGTCGGCCAAGCCGCCAAAGCCCCAGGTTACTTTTGTGCGAAGAGGGACTTTTTTCGTGCCGGGCACGGAGGGGAGAGGTGGGGGCGCCATGAATCTAGGGTTTTGGGTAAGGATAAAAATTCACAAAGTGAGAGGAAGCACAAAACACTCAACACAATAGACACACACTGCAATAAGAAAGGATCATCACCTGAATCGGAATCAAACCCATAGCAAACAGAGCACGCCTCAAAGATGTTGTTTATTACAGAGACCGCGGCTAGAGCTCCTTACATCTAGGTCTGTGGTACCTTTGGGGCCGTATGTTTTGGCAGACTAGACTCTCCCGAATGCTTTCTGAAGCTCGTCAATGATTGCGTCCGGCATGGGTGTGATGGCACCCAATGGGTTACTTTGAATAATGGCTTCTGCTGTGGCTTCGAGCACTTCGAGGCGGTCGAATGCGTCCAGCACGGTTTTACCTGCGACCAGTGCGCCATTGTGCTCCAGCAAGGCCACCGGGTTGTCAGGGCCCATGAGCGCGGCAATGTGCGTTGGCTGGTTGAGCACCTGTTTAAAAGCGAGTTTGGGCACATCTTTGAGAAATAGGTAGCTCTCGGGGATGGTGCGGGTGTCCAGTGCAGCATCACTCACACTGAAGGCGGTGGCACTGACGGGTAGCGCATTAATCACGGCGTTCATTTCGGGATGCGCAGCATAAATAGCGGCGTGCAAGTGCACCGCCCGGCTGGGGCGGGTGCCTGCAGGGCACTGATTCTTTCGGACGACCACGAGGTCTTCCAATTCGAGCGAGGCGCGGTCTACCCGGTAGGGAGTGATGACGAAGGCGTGGTCATCGATCCGTGCCGAGAGGCTGCCCCAGGTGCTAGTCACGAGGCCATGTGTGTAGGCGCGGTGAATGAAGTCGCAGATTTCCTTGCGCAGCTCGCGCTCGCGACTGCATGGGTTCCGGGGTGCGCAGGCGGGCAACTCGGGCAAGTGTGCTTCAGACATAGCCATATCGGCAGCATTGAGGATTTTGAGGCTCCCGATCCGCTTGGCCTGCAAAATGGTCTTAGCGGTAAATTCAAGTGTCTCGAAGCATTTGAACACATCCGCCAGGCCGCTCCCGCCAACGACGACACCGTGGTTTTCCAGCATGACGCAGCGGGTGTCGGTGCAGGCGGCGAAGCGCGCAGCGATATTTTCGCCGAGTTGTTGGCTGCCTGGTAGGGCGTACGGCGCGAACGCGACTTCGCCGCAAACTTTGCGCGCCTCGGGAAAAACTCGCGTGTCGGGCACCTGCCCGCAGATACTGAAGCTGACCAAAGCGCTGGGATGCGCGTGGATGATGGCTTTTATGTCTGGCCGGGCGCGGTAGATGCTCAGGTGAAAAGGGCATTCGGAGGAGGGCGGGTGTGGGCCTTCCAATTGTTCGCCACTCAGTGCGACTTTAGCTATGTCACTGCGACGGAGGTTGCCCTTGTCCACCCGGGCCGGCGAGATCCAGACATGCCCGTCGTCATCGCGCACAGAGATGTTGCCGCCGGAGGTGGTCGTCATCTCCCGGCCGTAGATGCGGGCCATGGTCAGTTCGATCTGGTCGCGGGGATGTAGTAAATCAAAGTCCATGGTTGATATAGCCGGTTCATGTGCGCGCCGCCAGCACGTTCTTTTCGTAGTCTTTAATTTGGGGCAGTAGGTCCAGCTCGCCGGGCACCTCGTGGCGGCGGCAGAATTCGCTCCAAATGGTGGACCATGGCAGTGCTTTGCTTTGTTCGAGCAGGGCGAGTCGAGTGGTATAGTCGCCCGAGATTTCGGCTGTGCGTAATGCGGCGTGCGGCTCCAGCAGGGCCAGCAGCAGTGACTTCTGCGCAGCGCGTGTGCCGATCGCCCAAGCGGCGATGCGGTTGATCGAGGCATCGAAGAAATCCAGGCCGATATGGGTGCGGTCGAGCGCATCGCAGCGTACCAACTCTTGCATGATTTGCTGTGTTGCATCGTCGAACAGCACAACGTGATCACTATCCCAGCGCACTCCGCGGGAGACGTGGAGGAGCAGCTCAGGCACATACATCAATACAGACGAAATTTTATCGGCGATACTCTCGGTGGGATGGAAGTGACCGGCATCCAGGCACAGTGCGGTCTGGTTCTTTTGTGCGTAGCCCATGTAGAATTCGTGTGAGCCGACGACAAAACTCTCAGAACCGATCCCAAAGAGCTTGGATTCGACTGCATCGATGTTGTGCGCGGGGTCGAGCTTTTCGGCAAAGACTGCATCCAGACTTTCGGCCAGGCGGTGGCGGTAGCTTTGGCGGTCGGCCGGGAGATCCTTCATGCCGTCCGGAATCCAAACATTGGTCACGGCGGAGCTGCCTAGCTGCTTGCCGGCCTCAGCGGCGATGGCACGGCTGCGCTGGCAGTGCTCGATCCAGAAATCACGGATCCCGGTATCCGGGCTGCTTAAGGTGAAGCCCGCGTCTGCCTTGGTATGCGAAAAGCAGGAGGGGTTGAAGTCCATGCCGATACCCTGGGATTTGCACCAATCAATCCAGCTTTGGAAATGTTGGACTTCAATGGCGTCGCGGTCCACCCGCTTGCCTCCGAAATCGCCGTAAATAGCGTGTAGATTGAGACGGTGATTGCCAGGGAGGAGGCTCAGGACTTGCTCCAGGTCTTGCCGCAGTTCGTCCAGGCTCCGTGCCTTGCCGGGGTAGTTCCCCGTTACCGCCAGGCCGCTGCCGAGCGCTCCGGCCCCGTCTTCGAAGCCCACCACGTCATCCCCCTGCCAACAGTGTAGTGAGATCGGCGTGTGGGCCAATGTGGTGAGGGCTTGTTCGACGTCGACGCCGATGGAGGCATATATTTCTTTGGCTTCGCTATACATTTGTGTGGGGGTTGGATTTGAATAAAACTTTAAAGAATCGGCGGTAGTGTAGCTAAATAAACTCGTTTTTTGAATGCACAGACTGATTAATTATTTGCACTTTTTGACATTGCATATTGCCTTTCGGCAAGTACGGTTAGTTAGGATAATGCAGGGTTATAGCCGATATTTACCGTCCGACTCCGCCGCTGCCGGTTGGGGTTGGCGTGTTTTGGATGCGGGGCGCCAACAAAGCTCCGCCGGACAAGTCTACCCCCAGGCCGGACATCCGCAGGGCTATTTGTTTGATCCGAGTGGGCGGCGTGTGCTGGATGAGTTTCAAATCGTATTTATCGAATCAGGCTCGGGCTACTTTGAGTCGGCTACGCTGCCACATACTCCTGTCTCGGCAGGAACAGCGCTGCTACTTTTTCCCGGCGAATGGCACCGCTACGGGCCCGACAGTAAAACGGGTTGGCGGGAGACATGGGTCGGTTACAAAGGGTCTGATGCGACTCGGATAATGCATCAGTTTTTTTCTCCGCAAGAGTCGATCTTGCGAACGAATCGAAATACTGAGTTGGTGGAACTCTTCGACCGCTTGCTTCATTGGGTGGATCAAGACATCACCGGACGCGATCAAATTGCGGCAAGTCATATCCTCCTTATTTTAGCTTTTTTGATGGCAGAGAAGGCGGTTGAGCCAAACTCCGGGCACAGTAATGCAGCCATCGTCAGGCGGGCCAAAGCGGCCATGTTGCAGCAACTGGATCAAAGGACGGATTTGCTGGCATTAGCCCGTCATGTGGGCTGTAGTTATTCACGTTTTCGCTTCGCCTTTAAGCAACAGACCGGATATGCCCCGCGCGAGTTTGAGAATAGAATCAAACTAAACCGCTCGCGCGACTTGCTACTCCATAATGGCCTAAGCGTCTCCGATACGGCAGACGCTCTCGGGTATAGTTCAGTCTATTATTTTTCACGGGCCTTTAAGCGCGCCTTTGGGCAGTCACCACAGCAATGGCTTAGGGCAACTATTTCCCAGGGAAAGCCTGCTATGCCTTAACGCTGGATGGAGATGTCGCCTTGCTTCACTGACGGATCGTACTTGTGGGCGCGCTTGAGCTTGCCTTCGAGGTCTTTTTTGCAGTTAGCAGCAGTTCAGAATCTTGAAAGCAGCTTGACTTAGTTCACGCTGACGCTCGGCGTGCTCGGGTAGGCTGAGGTCTTCATCGTAGGAGGGCACCATGGCCTTCATGCGATCGTGGCCTTCAGTGGTAGCGAGACGATCCGCAAAGCAACGTTGGATCACTTCAACGATGATGTTGACCGAGACAGAGGCACCGGGAGAGGCCCCGAGCAGGGCGGAGATGCTGCGGTCTTCGGAGGTGATGACCTCGGTGCCGAAGTGGACGATCCCGGCATCGCCATCTTCTTTTTTGATCGCCTGGACACGGATGCCAGCGTCGATCAATTCCCAGTCGGCAGGGTCGGCTTCGGGGTAGAACTTGAGCAACTCGCCCATGCGGGTCTTCATGCTCTGGGTGCCTTGCTGCACAAGGTAGCGCACGAGTGGGATATTATGGAGACCGACTTTGATGAGTGAAGCGATGTTATCTGTGCGAATCGATGCTGGCAGATCGGTGATCTGGCCTTTGACGTGGAGAAACTTGGTGGTAAAGGCGGCGTAGGGCCCAAAGAGGAGCGCTTTTTTACCGTTGATGATGCGGGTGTCGAGGTGGGGGACGGCCATCGTTGGCGCTGCGCCAGGCGACATGCCATAGACTTTGGCCATGTGCTGCTCGACAATCTCGGGCTTTTCGCAAATCAACCATTGTCCGCCGATGGGGAAGCCGCCGAAGCCCTTGGCCTCTTTGATACCGGATTTCTGGAGCAGGGGCAGACTGCCTCCGCCCGCGCCGATAAAAACAAATTTTGCGGAGTTGGTGAAGGTGCGCCCCGTTGCGAGATCTTTGACTTTCAGCGTCCAGCGGTCGTTGGCTTTGGTGATGTCGAGAACACGGTGGTTGGTGGCGTAGCCGGCACCATCCTGTGCGCCCATCCATTCGATAAGTTTGCCGGATAAAACACCGTAGTTCACATCAGTCCCGAGATCCATTTTGGTCACGGCGATGGGCGTATCGTCGCGGCCTTTGACCAGGAGTGGAGCGAGCTCTTTGATCTCAGCACGGTCCTCGGTGTAGGTCATTTCTTCGTAAAAGTGGTGCGCCTGCATTTGCTTGAAACGAGAGCGCAGGAAGTCGACCTGTTCCTGCCCGTAAACGAAGCTCAGGTGCGGGACCGGGTTGACGAACTCATGCGTATTTGAGATCATGCCGGTGCTCACCGCGTAGGCCCAGAACTGCTTGGACTGCTCGAATTGATTGAAGATTTCAATCGCCTTGCCCACGGCGACCTCACCATCGGGCCCGTAGTCAGGGGTGTAGCTGAGTTCGCACAGACCCGCGTGCCCAGTGCCGGCGTTGTGCCAGCCGTTGGAGGCCTCTTCGCCGAAGCCTTCGGTCATTTCATAGAGTTGAATCTTGAGGCTCGGGTCCAGCTCTTTGAGCATGGCACCCAGGGTGGATGACATGATGCCCGCTCCGATTAAAATGACGTCGGGATCTTCGATGTGGTGTGCGCTTTTCATAACTTGGTTATTGGGTCGTGGGATTTAGGAAATGTCGGAAAGGTTGCCGATGGGATTTGTATGAACTCTAGCTTTGGCTGCTTTTTGCAGTTTTTTGATGTCGGCCTCGGCCTGGCGGATGGCTGTCTTCGTGTCGAGTGTCTCGATGGTCATGACGGTGGAGCGTGACTGGCCACCGGCAAGACTGGGCACGCGGCCTTTTTCCCGTTCGAAGCGTCGCGCGTTGGGATAGCTGGTGGCGGGTTCGAGCCCGGTGACATAGCCGTCGGCCAGTCCCGCGGTATTTTTCCAGAGCGTAAAGCAGGGGAAGTCTTTCAGGGAGAAGCGGAGGAGCGAGCCTTGACTCCCGGCGGCGTTGCGCAGTAGGGCCATCGTGTCGCGGCTACCGCGCTGTCCGGCGAGTTCGTAGTAATAGGCCTGTTCAACAAAGCCGACCTGCGGCGCATCGAAGCGGTCGAACTGCTCGATGCCCTCGGCAGACCGGGCGTCGCGGGGGGCCACTTGCTTAAAGGGCGCAACGATCCGCGAGCCTTTTTCAAGCAGGGGCGCACCGTAATTGATGTGGTAGAGCAATTGGTGTTCGACCGGATTGTCTCCGAGGTTTGTCACGGTGTCGGTCACGGTCAAGGCACCGCTGCCGAATTCCGTCCGGATCTCGGTCTGGAGACGCAGGGCGGGACCAAACAGCATCGTCTCGTCGACCTCACCCCGCACAATGATGGCGGAATCGGTCACTTCGAGTTCGACTGCATGGGCTGGAGTATTGGCGATGTTGCCATGCAGGTTGAGCGGTACATCCACAGCTTGGCCGCTGTTATTAAGCACCGTATCCATACCCGGAGCACCCACACTGTTCAGGCCGCAGCGGACAAACCACTCGTTGAAGCCCTTGAGCCAGCCGAGACCCCCGCGATCCTGCTGATTGATGAAAGCCGGGTTGACGGGGCGCTTAACTGGAGAATCCCAAGCGAGCGAGACATCCCCGCATTGTCCCTTCCAAATGCCCATGCCGCGGGTTGGCAATACGGCCAAGCGTAACTTGCCATTGTCAAGCTCAACCACGTCAACGCCCTCCTGCAATCCGCCACGTAGCGTGTAAGAACTGACCGACCAAGCCGCGGGACCGGAATGATCCGCCGCGAGGTCGATGTGCTGAAAGCCTTGAGTTGAGCCGGGCAAGAGAAGCGGTATTTTGTGCAGAGTTATCATGGTCTTTCGGGCATGGGCTTGATTCGGCGTGTCGAGCTTAGTGGTCGTGCGCTTGTTCGATTTGAGCGACCAGTGCTTCACGGGTGGGGGCAGCGGCGTGTGTCACAAAGTAGGCGGTCGCCGCGTTGGCGATGACGAGCCGCTCTTTGATGGGGATGTCACCGAGCGATGCGCAAATGTAGCCGCCATTGAAACTGTCGCCTGCGCCAGCGGAGCGAATGACCTTGGTCTGGCGCTCCTGCATAGCATGTGCTTCGCCGTCGGCCACACTCGAGGCAGCGGCGAATTCCGGAGTGTGAACGACCAGTTCGTCAAAGCCGATCTTCTGGCGGGCAGCGGTCAGGGCAGTCGCCACGGCCGCTGGCGCTTGATCCGGGCAATCGACCCCGGTCCGGCGGAAGAGTTCAAAGACCTCATGCTCGTTTAAACTCAGCGTCATCGGGATCTTGTCGTTGAACGCGGCAATTAACTCGAGGGATTGAACAAAGGACTCGCTGGACTTTTTTTGAATATCCGCGAAATCAAAAAACATGCGACGAGGCGGAGCCAGCGATTCATATTGCTGCATAAAGCCTTTAAACAAGTTATCAAAATCAGCTGTCAAAGACCAGTAGCCGAGCCCGAGGATATCCACGCCGGAAAACATTTCGTGCAACTTCTCTGGCCCGAAAAAGGCTGCAAAATTATCCCAGCTTAAGTCGGACACGGCCGTGAGATTACTCATCAGAACTTTGCCATCGTTGAATTCGAGGGCGATGGTCAAGGCGGGGTCGCCCAGGGAATAAAGACTACACGATTCTTTAAACTCATTGAAGGCCGGATCGATCTCATTCTTGCCGTAGAGACCAGGCAGCACCGGATTTAGGCCGAGAACTCCGGCCAGGCGTGCAGTGTTGACCCCAAAGCCACCCTCGCAGCGGCGTTTCGGCACGAGCTCGACCCCGACACCTCCATCAGCCCGCTCCACCAACAGCTCACCAAACATACGTAAGTTTTTCATCGCGGTAAAATCCGTCGGGCTTTTTCTGACCTCGACGATTTCGTAGGTCTCATCGACAAAGCCGTCACAACCCAGTAGAATTTTGCCATGAATGTTATTAAGGTAATCGGTGTATTTCTTATTCATAATAAGATTAAGATTCTGACACATGGATCCATTATGTCGATAGGCTTCGGAGTGTTGGGCAGAGTATGAGGTGGCCTTATGCCGGGCGTAAGCTAATTATCAAAGCCCAGCGAACCGTTCCTTTTCTGAATTCCATAATTCCGTGTCGGTCGGTTGGTAGGTTTCGATGGGGAAGGAATTGGCAACAATCGAGCGGCCTTCGGCTAGAGTTTTAATGGTGCCATCAGCCATCATCTGCGCCATAATATTGCCCAAGCCGGTTGCTTCGACCGGGCCGGCAAGCACGCGGATGCCCAATGCGTTTGCCGTAAATTGGTTGAGCAGTTTGTCCTGGCAGCCACCGCCCACGACGTGCAGACAGTCGGGTGTTTCGTCGGTGTATTTTGGTAGCTTGGCCCAAATCTCGGCATAACGCAGAGCGAGGCTTTCATAAATGCAGCGGATGATTTCTCCTGGTGTCTGTGGTATAGGCTGCTCGGTCTCACGGCAGTAGTCCTGGATTTTTTCCGGCATCTGCCCGGCATCAGCAAAGCGTGGGTCGTCCGGATCGATGAGTGAGCGGAAGGGGCTTGCCTGTGCAGCTAGGCCAGCCATGTCAGCGTAGCTGTAGTCCTGGCCATGGTCGAGCCAGTAACGCCGGGATTCCTGGATGAGCCAAAGGCCGCAAATGTTCTTGAGAAAGCGCACGGTACCTTGCACCCCAATTTCATTAGTGAAAGCGTCCGCAAAGGATGCATCCGAAATGATTGGCTCCGGCAATTCGAGGCCCATCAGCGACCAGGTGCCGCTACTGAGGTAGGCTGGGGTGGCCTTCTGGCTGGGGACTGCGGCGACCGCGCTGGCGGTGTCATGCCCGCCTACGGTGATCACTTTTAGATTCGCAAGTCCGGTATCTTCCTGGAGCTGCGTGCGAAGCTCTCCTAGCGTCGTGCCCGGATCACTGATCTGCTTGAAAAGGTGCCGCGGTAGCCCCAGTTGCTCAATCAGTGAGTTATCCCAGTCGCGGGTCTGTGGGTTGTAGAGCTGCGAGGTACTGGCAATGCTGCGTTCCTGGGTTTTACGCCCGGTCAGCCAGTAACCTAAAAGATCCGGCGTGAAGAGTAGGTCTTGAGCCACATCGAGCACCGGACTGCCCCGCTTAATTTCTGAGAGTAACTGGAAGACGGTATTAAAAAACATCATCTGAATGCCCGTCGCTTGATAAAGATCTCGCTCCGGCAGCATAGAAAATGCCTGCTCCATCATTCCGCCGGTCCGGTGGTCGCGGTATTGGAAGGGTAGTCCGAGCAGATGCCCATCTGCATCCAGTAGCCCATAGTCAACGCCCCAGGTATCGATGCCCACACTGATGGGGCGCGATCCATATTTTTTCGCAGCTAATCTTAGGCCCTCCAGTATACTGAGATAAATGCCCGTCACGTTCCAGTGACGCCCATCCGGAAGTTCCAGTGGCGTATTTTCGAAGCGATTCAGCTCGTGTAGTTCAATGTTTTGACCGTCGAATTCTCCAGCGAGAACACGACCACTGCCGCCACCAAGATCGACGGCGAGATAGATTTTCTTTTCTTTCATATCGGGATACGGGATACGGGATGCGGGATGCGGGATGCGGCTATTTCAGGGGATGTGTGCATTTGGGAGTTTACAGGGTCGGGTGCGGCGTTCCGCGAGAAGTTCGGGGTCGGCTGCAGTGTCTGTGATGTTTT
>REBV01000182.1 GCA_007692545.1 Puniceicoccaceae bacterium | reverse complement strand
GAGGGTGTTGCCTTGCTTTTCATTTACTTTGCCATTCTCTCACTCTCCGCACTGTCGCAGTTTGGATTGCTGTTTAATTGACTTTAGCTGCCGCGACTCCGTGCTTGCGACGCTTTTTCTCTCGCTCCAAGTCAACCAGAAAGGTGGAATCCAAGATCATGGAATGTCGGGCGGCCGGTCGTTAGCATTTAAGACATCGATGGCATCGAGCGCTTCGTCGGAAAAAACCGAATCGCCCGTATCAAAGTCAGCCAGTAGCTCACGCCCGCTCACTCCGCTGCCAGGGATCGATGCCCGTAGCACCACTTCTGTGAAAGATTCACGGGGGAAGCGCTTGGCTCGGCGCAGCTTCTCATAAGCTTCCAACTCTAAACTGATTGTTTTGGTTGCCATTTACGCGACCATGCATGAATACGATCTGTGCTCAAGCGGTTTGCTGATTTTCAGTTTTCAGTTGAAACGAC
The DNA here is from genome assembly GCA_007692545.1 of Puniceicoccaceae bacterium. Lineage (GTDB taxonomy): Bacteria > Verrucomicrobiota > Verrucomicrobiia > Opitutales > Coraliomargaritaceae > Thalassobacterium. The sequence continues at coordinate 20,305 of REBV01000182.1, read as the reverse complement.
ACATAACAACTGAATAACCGATAACCGAACAACCGGAAACCGAGTAAATGGGCCTCGCCCCACAGAATTCACATGCCTGAAAAACAAAAGCCTGTCGTCCTCATCATCCGTGATGGTTGGGGAGAAAATCATGACGCATCTTACGATGCCTACAATGCGGTCAAATTGGCCCAAACGCCAGTGGCGGATCGCCTGACGGCGGAGTTTCCACGCACGGAAATAGCCGCAGCTGGCCTGGCTGTCGGCCTGCCCGAGGGCATTATGGGTAACTCCGAGGTCGGGCACCAAAATATCGGTGCCGGGCGTGTCGTCGATCAGGAGATCGTGCGAATCAACAAAGGGATCGAGACCGGCTCGGTTAAAGAAAGCCCGGCGCTTAAGGCCGCTTTCGAGAATGTGCGCACTCAGGGCTCAGCCCTGCACCTGATGGGGCTCGTCTCGGATGCGGGCGTGCACTCGATGCTGGATCATCTCTACGGCTTACTGCGTATTGCCAAAGATGAGCGCATCGAGCGTGTTTACCTGCACGCCTTTACCGATGGGCGCGATACCGGCCCGTTTTCGGGTAAGGACTTCCTGGCGGAGGTCGAGTCGAAGATGGCTGAGATCGGTGTCGGGCAGATTGCGAGTGTCGCCGGGCGCTATTGGGCGATGGATCGTGACAATCGCTGGGACCGTGTGCAGCGGGCCTATGATTGCCTGACCGGGCGCACCATTGAGCGCAGCGCGGCCAGCGCCGCCGAGGCGATTCAGTTGCAGTATGACGCCCCCGAAACACCCGGCACCAAGGGAGACGAGTTTTGCCCGCCGACCGCCATTCTCGGGCCGGACGGCCAACCGGTCGCCAAGGTGCAAAACGGGGACTCGGTTCTTTTCTTCAATTTCCGGGGCGACCGTCCGCGCGAGTTGACCCGCGCCTTCATCCAGGAAGATTTCGATGCCTTTGACCGTGGTGAAAAGCTGGATCTTTTCTTCGCGACACTCAGCGAATACCAAAAGGGCCTTTGTCCGAATATTGTTTTCCAAAAGCCACCCAAGATGGATGCGATCCTCGGCGCTTATTTGGCCGAGCGTGGGATCGCCCAGTTCCGTTGCGCGGAGACGGAAAAATTCCCTCACGTCACCTTTTTCTTCAACGACTACCGGGAAGAGCCGTTTCCCGGCGAAGACCGTGAGCTGATTCCGAGTCGCAAAGACTGCGCGACCTATGATGAGAAGCCCGAAATGTCGGCCTTTGGTATTCGCGACGCCACGATCAAGGCCATTGAGTCGGGCAAATACGGCCTGATCGTGGTGAACTTTGCGAACCCGGACATGGTCGGCCACACCGGTGTGCTGGCGGCCTGTATCGAGGCTTGCGAAGTGGTCGATGGCTGCGTGGGTGATTTACTCCAAGCAATCGATGCGGTGGGCGGTTCCGCCGTCATTACCGCCGACCACGGCAACTCGGACCAACTCTGGAACCACGAAAATAACGGCCCCCACACTGCCCACACACTCAATCCCGTCGAAGTAGTCATTTACAGCCAGCAGTACAAGAATGCCAAGCTCGCTCCAGGGGGTGCGCTCGGCGATATTGCCCCCACCATACTCAAGCTGATGGACTTGCCCCAACCAGAGCCCATGACCGGTTCCAGCTTGATCCTAGAATGAAAAACTAATGGTCGATCAAATAAGTTTTTTCTTGATTGTAGCGAGCGGGTTTATCCCGCGATTCGCCTTGAGCTTGTCGAAGGGCGATTCGAAGCTGCTGGTAGTGAGATACGGATCGATCCTGGCATAAAGCCAGTCACTACAATTTAACGCTACGTAAACTTATTTCACCGACCACTAGTTGATGCACAGACGACACATTTTTAATCATCTGATACTTGGGATCAGCTTTGTGCTGGGCCTGTGCCTGCCAATCCAAACTTCGGCTGCAGAGCCGGAGGCCTTGGATCCGGGTGTATTGGTCTATTTGGATTCGAAGTCTATCTTGGCAGATGCCTCGGTTCCGGGTCATGAGGCAATTTTGCGGGCTTTTGACCGATCAAATCCGGGAGACATACGAAATGAAGCCTTTGAATATGCTTTGGAAGCCGAGCATCCACTCGCCTTGTATCTCCTGGCGGGAAATACAAAAAACCAAGACAAGCGGCTGGACTTATTTGCTCGCGCCGCTCGTGGAGGTTATCGACCTGCCGCTTTTAAGATTGGGCATACACTGTATCGGCATGGCCGCGGCAACGAGGCGGACTTTTCACAAGCTTTGGCGGCGTTTTATCCAGCTGCGGAAGCGGGTGAGCCATCGGCTCAGTTTTATCTGGGGCGAATGTATCAACTGGGGCATGGCACAGAAATCGATGGAGCGAAGGCGGCCAAGTGGTACATTCGTGCCGGGGAAAATGGTCAGGCACGCGCTTGGAATAACTTGGGTAACGTCTATGCGGACGGTTTGGTAGGGCCGAAGGATACGGAGACGATATTAGCCTGCTACAAAAAAGCTTCCGAGATGGGGATGGCCATGGGCTCGTATAATGTCGGCGGTGTTTATCATTATGGGAAACATGGGATAGAAAGAGACGCGGCGAAAGCTGAACACTATTATCGCCTAACGCTGGAGCAGTATCCGGACTACCCGGGGGCATGGAATCATTTGGGTAATGTCCTGCGGAGAGGAGGGACAAATTTGGAACCGGATTATTTGGCTGCGGAGGATGCCTTTAAGCAAGGTGTTCGGCTAGGGGATCTGCATGCCATGTATAATTTAGCCGATCTGTATTTTACCGGAACGCTCCCAGCCGAGGCTGAGCGCATTGTTGAGTTGTTACAGCAAGCGTCTGATCAAAACTACACGCTCGCCAACCGGCGGCTCGGCTTCATGTATGAGAATGGGAGATTCGTTACTCAAGACACGGAAAAGGCATTGCATCACTACAATCTGGCGGCCGAAGCAGGCAATGCATTTGCGCAAAATGCGCTGGCAGTGCTTCTGGTGAGAGCAAGACTGGAGGCCGCTGATGCACCTCGCGTCATCGACTTGTTAGAAGCGTCTGCCAAGTCGGGCAATTGGAATGCAATGTCGAACTTGGGTTTTCGAATTGCTTATGGGCGTGTGGCCGGTGAAGCTCCGTCACGAGGAGTCGAGCTCTTGGAGGCGGCTGCCAATCGGGGCCTGGTGGTCGCTATCGGTCACCTGGCTGAGATCAGTGAAAACCCCGACTATCAGCACCTGCTGAGTTCTGAGCAGAGAGAGCAATGGATCGCTGAACGTGGACGGCTCAGAGCGGAGGCCAAGCAAGCGGCAAGCTTATCGCTTAGCGAAGTCGCCCCGCTTTTGGAAGCTGCCGAGTGGGAGATGGCCTTGCTGCAGGTCGAGGAAGCATTCAATGATTGGAATCGTTCATACAAAGATGTGAACTCGTATTTGGAGCGTTTATGGTGGGATGCACAGACGCAGCAGGGGCGCATCAACCCCGAGTGGAGTGTCGTTTTATATGAATGGCTTGATCGGTCCTACAGTCAGTTTGTCTCGGGAGCGAAGCTGACTCGTTTAATCGTTTGTCGCAATCGATCATCGGCACTGCTGCGAACAGGGCAATTGGTGCAGCATCGTGCCTTGGCCCGGCGTACTGAAGCACTGCTGCAGGAGGTTGAGGGGATCGATGTTCGGCAGTTGTTGGCTGATTTTCGTAGCGGCTCACTTGAAGCGCTTCCTCTGAACTACGGTCCAGATTGGGCGAGTTTTCTAGCCCCTCAAACAAAGCCGGGAAATGGTATGTCCTATGCCGTCATGCTCGCATTTCTGACTTTAGTTTCGGAGCATGTAAACCAGACTGAATGGCAGGAAGCAGTCATCTTGCTGGATTGGGTCGACCGCTGGGCTGATGCGGCGGCTAAAGGCGAGATAGTGCCGTTTAGTACGAACCTGGGGCATATCCAGGATGTTAGCGCGCGCGCTCGTTTCCTGCGGGCCGGGATCGAGGAAATTCGGGGGAATGGTGAGGGTGCACTGGCTATATACGACTCACTCATCGCTGAGGCGCCAGAGATTTATCGGGCAAGGGATTTTCATCGAGCCATTGCGCAGCGAGCCCTGTTGCAGGTTTCGCTTGGGCGCTGGGAGCAGATTGATCTCGAGCGATTGTATGCAGTGGAGCAGCTGCAAGCAGACAATCATTTTGTTAGCCTGGCTGCCCCGGAGTTCACAAAACTGGCACGGGCTGAAGCCTTGCATGGCCAGAGTTTTCGCGAACTGGGCTTTGCGCTTGCCTTTGAGGTTATTCAGTCGAAGGAAGGCAAAGAGCGTCCGTTTTTGCGTCTCCAGGCCTTGGAGGCTCTCATTCGCATGGCACTGCTAGAGCGTCGCTATTTCCATGACAGTCCTCACATGGATGAGGTCGAAGCATGGCTGGTTGAAGCCTTGGCATTGATTCGAGATAAGGGACTTAAAGCCCGTGAGCCCGATTTTTACGGGTATTATGCCGAGTGGCTCCATTTGTCGGGGCGTGAGCTACAAGCAGTCGAGATACAGCAAAAACAGATTCGCTTGCTGCAATCGTTGGGACTACATACCCGGGTGACGACTTCCAGTGAAGTCCTGATCCAGCTTTCTTCTGATTCGGTACTTGCTGATATTAGTCAGGACGCACCAACAATCGACTTGCAGCCAAAGTATATCAACAGCGTGCCGATTCCGGGTTTGCCGGCCCGCCCCGTCTTTACGCTTTCCAATCTTCGCGATCATCCGGTGGAAGTGCTGTTTTCCCTGTCGGGGGACAGTGCGTATACCGCAGAGCTTGAGGGATCCAAAATGCAAATACAGCTCATCCCTGACATTGAAGGCAGTTATCAGGAGACTCAGCTCGAGTTAGCTAGTTTCGAGCAATTGCTGATTCAAGTCATCGCTCCAATATCCTTAATCGGCGAAGCGGGGAGCCAGTTTGTTCTGCATGCAAGTGTTCCCAGCGGAAGTGAGCAAACAGCTATGCTGAGCCTTGGCTTGGATACCGCAATGGTGGATAGCGCGATAATCGATGCAGTGGAAATCCTGAGCAATCCTTTTTACTGGGTTCCGGTCTTTCATGATTTGGCGGCAAATGTAGATGCCGAGAACCCTAAATCAATTGCTCTCCGTGCTCAGGCATCACACCCCACTCGAATTGAAGTTTATGATAGTGAGGGCCGTTTACTCTTTGTGGATGCCATGGGCGATGGTCGCTTTGATGGGGCCGGAGATCTGATTTCGACCGGACAGGTCTATCAGGACTATCCGGTCCTATTGCTCGATCAACCTAATCAAATGCTCGAATTCCGCTATCAGCCAATGGATCCCCATTTAGAGGAAACCATACATATCCGTATTGAGCGTGCCCAGATTACAGGCGATTCAGCTCTGGAATGGATCATGGATGTTGAAGATCATATTCGTTTCGACTCAAGCAAGTAGCCAATGATCGTTAATTCTAAATTATGAAAATTTCATCCGCACAGTTTATTGCTTGCAGCGTTGACCTCGAAGGGTGCCCCCCGTCGAGTCTGCCGGAGTTTGCCTTTGTCGGCCGGTCCAATGTCGGGAAGTCTTCGTTGATTAATCTATTGGCCGATAGCAAAGGACTTGCCAAAACCTCTGGCACGCCCGGCAAGACGAAGTTGATCAATTTTTTCCGTATTAATGATCAGTGGACTCTGGTCGATCTTCCCGGATACGGCTTCGCCAAGGTATCCAAAGCGCAGCAGGCGGCCTTTAACGAGCAGGTGAGTGGCTACCTGACCGGCCGGGAGAATTTGAAGCAGGTCTTCGCCTTGCTCGATTCCCAGTTGGAGCCACTCGATACCGATCTGGCCTTTGTCGATTGGCTTCAGCAATGTGAGATTCCTTACTCCATTATCCTGACCAAGACCGACCGCAGTGCGGACTCGAAAGTGAAGAATCACGAAGCCCAACTCCTACAAGCGCTGGACGACTACGGGCTCAAGCCGAACGAGGTTTTTAAGTGCAGCGTGAAAACCAAGCGGGGGCGCGGAGCAGTGCTCAACTGGATCGAAGGACGACTGCCGAAAAAACCGAAAAAGAAAACCGGTAAACCAATTCAGCTGGCTTGGATGAAGAAGTAGGGTTTACCTAGGTTAGTTCTTGAGTCCACTAGGGCTTGGGCTCGCACAATTTTTCGGATTATTTTTGGGTCTTTGGCAGTTTGAAGAGGAAGACCGAACCAACACCTTTTTCGCTGGATACCTCAATACTACCTCCCAGGCGATGGGCGAAGCGTCGAACGATGGCCAAGCCGAGTCCAGCCCCGCCAAAACGGCGTGTGTTGCTGTCGTCCCCCTGGACGAAATCATCGAAAATCGTCGTCAGCTGATCCGGATCAATGCCGATCCCTGTGTCTGTTATGGTGAAACAGTATTCATTTCGTACGGGCATGGCAACTTCCAGGGAGACCTCGCCGCTGGCAGTGAATTTAACCGCATTGGATAGCAGATTCCAAAGGATTTGACGGAGCATGGAGGGTTCGCTCTCGAGCGTGGCGCATGATTCGGGGATCGGCAGCAGCTTCAGTTGGATTCCCTTGCCCTTGGCTTCCTGTTCGAGTGGGGGCCATATTTGCGTTAAGAATGTCTGTAAATCAATCGTTTTGTAATGAGCTACAGATGCCTCCTCATATTGGCTTAAAACGAGCAAATCATCGAGTAGGTGGGTCAGTGTGCTTGCCGATTTCAAGATAGAGTCGGCATATTCGCGGGCCTCGTTCACATCGTCCGCTGTTTGAATTAACTCGGACATACCGTAAATACCATTCAGCGGGGTTCGTAGCTCATGGCTCATGTTGGCGTAAAATCGCTCTTTCATCCGGGTCAGTAATCTCTCGGCCTTTTTAGACTGCTCATGACGTTTTGCGTAGAGATAGTAGAGGATCACCATGATGATCAAGAAGGTGGCGAGTGTTCCCACGATGAAGCGTATCATCCATGCATTCGGAGCTGCTTGAATCCATCCGCCTTTGGGAATCGCCGCCATTTCCCAACTGCTGGAAAGCAATTCGATCGGGAAACGAAGTGGTTTTTTATCATCTATGTCTGCTGAACCAAAAAATACCTCGCCCCTGCCACCCATGGCATCGCGTCCTCGTAAACTGAGCTGAATCGAGAGATCCGGGTCAAGCAGTCCGACGCTCTGGTAGAGATAATTTGTGTCCAGCGGTGTCGAAATGATCCCCCAGAACTTTCGCTCTTCGCCGGTGCTTGAAGGTATATAGACGGGAAAACGGCCGATAATTGCCTGCCCGCCTTGTACTAGATCCACTGGGTTAGTAACAACGGGCTGTCCTGTCTCTTTGGCCCTGTAAGCCGCCTCCTTCTGGGCGGCAATCTTTGCATAGTCCAAGCCAAGTGCGGCTTCATTCCCCGCCAGCGGGTAAATGTGGCGGATCACCATATCGGGTGCCGCTGCGATATTTCGCAAGCCGGGGCGTGAACTGACTAAGCGTGAGCAAATTTCGTTGAATTGCTGATCAGAGATTCCTCCGTTGATCTCAATCAGGCGAGCTAGGCCAACTATGAGATAAAAAGTAGAGTTCGTTTTCGCTTGGATTCTTGAGGCTAGGAGAGCCGCCTCACGCAAGCTGGATTCGTTTTGTTTCTGCAACGCACCTTCGAGTGTCTTTTGCTCCAGATAGTGGCAGGTGAACAGAGCGCCCAAAACGATTAAAGCACAAAAAAAGTAAAGAAATACGCTGGCTTCGATATTCAGGTACCCACTACGCGAAACCTTTCGGGACCTGTTTTTTCGAGGAGTATTTCTGCTCCTCAAGGAGTTCGTCGGCGTTTCGTTCACATCTTTGAGTCGGTTAATGGGGTGGGTTGTATGACTGCTTCAAAACTCAGCGATACATTAAACAACTGAATGTCTATACATAAGGCTGCTTCTGCAAAGTTTCATTATTAATTTACATCGGGGTGTCTTCCGAATTAACAGACAATGTGCCATTGCTTAGAATACGCGCTCGCAGCCCCCCGAATCCTTTGAGCGCCTCAAACACACCCGGTTTTACGGCTTGATCCATCCAATAACAGGGACGGCACTCCTCGGTACCGATAAAGTCGACACCTTGGAGTGTAAATCTTTGATCAATCAGTGTGTTGAGATCGATGCCGGCAGTCAGCACGTTGCGGCGAAATGCGGCTGGGTTGAGCTCGGGGCAATCAAAGTTATCGCGTATTCGCTCGTAGACGGCCCAATCAAAAAAGGTGACTTGCCCCTTGTAGTCCTGTTTGTGATTAAAATAGCGGTCTCCGACCAGGCCGGAACCGGCCACGCACTCAACTGTATCGACTTTTTGGATGCCATGCTCGAGTCGCTCTTGACCGTGGCGACCGACGAAGTCGTGTCCGGTGGAAATATAGATGGCTTTGATATTCATACTACGGAGTGCGGGTGTCCTCACCCGCTTTGAGTGCTTGTGTCGTTTTGTTTCGGTAAAAGGTTTTCCAGGCTCGGGCTGTCCGCTTTAAGGTGTGCGAGCGAAGCCGGGTCGGCACAACCACAGTGATTGCTCTCTATCCAAGCCTCGCTGCCGTCCGTGTAATGTTCCTTCTTCCAGATAGGCAGACGGTGTTTGACGTTATCGATGATGTAGCGGCAGGCGAGGAAAGTATCCCCGCGGTGGTGCGCTGTCACGCCGACCCAGACGGCGATGTCTCCGACCGTCAGGGCTCCGGTCCGGTGCACGACAGCTGCTGATTCAAGGGCGAATTTGTGAGTGGCCTCCTTGAGAATGGCTTCCGCAATGGCGGGGGCCAGTTGCGCATAGCTGCTGTAGTGGAGTTCGCGCACCGACTTGCCTTCGTTGTGGTCACGCACCCAGCCCTCGTAGGCGCAAAAAGCACCGGCACTGCGGGACAGGAGCTCCTGGCGCTGTGCGGATGGATCGATGATCTGATCGGTGAGTCGAAAGGTCATGCTGAACACTCGATTTGCGGTAAAAAGGTATAGAGCCACCTGAGCTGGCCTTCAGCCGCCGGTCATGGGGGGTAGGAAGGCGATCGAGTCGCCGTCCTTAAGGCCGGTTTGGTGAGCGGAAAGCTGGTGGTTGATAGCGACTTGTATCTGGGTAAACTCGTGGGGAAAATGGTAGGTCTTTTTGAGTGCCTCGTAGAGTTTTTCCGCTGAGGCGTCTTGGATGCTTTGCACCTCTTCAGTCTTGCCCGCCAGATCTGCGAGCTGCGCGAAATAGAGAACTTTTATCTGCATGTTTCGAGTCTGTTCGTATTCTTCAGCTGTATTGATATTATCAAGACTGCGGGGATCATCCTGCTCAATCAATGCGGCTTCTTTAACAATTAGCAATTTGCGCGGGCAGTTTTTGTTCAGCTCGCGGGAGAGTGCTAAAAGCTCCGAATCGCTGCCGGCTGGATAGATGGCGCAGAGGGGCTCAGGCAGACCGTCATGACTGCTGCGGTAGGCGGTGAGCTGTGGTGGCGCTTGTTGGAATGCAGCGATGAGTTTCTTGAGCGCCGACTCCGTCAGATAGGGCAGGTCGCAGGCCAATACCAGCCAATGGGCCTCGGGGTCTGCCTGCATGGCTGAGAGGATGCCGCAGAGGGGGCCTTGAATGGTCTGGTATGCATCGTGAATTGGCTCGGTGCCCTCGGGTGCCGGAAAGGATTGCTCGCTACGCTGGGAGATGAAGACCTTCGGGCAGACGCGTTGCAGTAGGGCGGCCGTGTGCTCGAGCTGAGTCTGCCCGCCGTGATAGGTCAGCATGGCCTTGTCGCGCCCCATGCGCTGACTTTTGCCGCCGACGAGGACGAGTCCATGGATCGGAGTTGTCATTGGCTTTTGTAGCCGCTCTTGCCGCCGGTCTTTTCCAGCAAACGGGTGGACTCGATTACGATGTCTTTGGAGGCGGCTTTGCACATATCATAGATCGTCAATGCGGCGATGCTGGCGGCAGTCAATGCCTCCATTTCGACTCCGGTTTGATCCAGGACTTTGACCCGGGCTTCGATCCGGAGGCGTGCATCATCGGCAGGCGCAATGTCGATCTTGACGGATTTGAGATTTAGCGGATGGCAGAACGGAATCAGCTCGGAGGTCTTTTTGGCCCCCATCGTTCCGGCTATGATCGCGGTGTCGAGAATGGGGCCCTTCTTGCTGCTCCAGCCGGAATCGGCCAGTGCGCTCATGATTTCCGGGCCGAGATAGACATGGCATTCGGCGACTGCGCTGCGTTCCGTCGCGGTCTTTGCGGACACGTCGAGCTTGGTCGGGCGTTGGTCTTTGTCGAGATGCGTAAATTCCATGCAAGCAAGAAGTCAGTACCAGGGATGAAAGTCGAAACTTTTACCCGCAGGGTAGGACTTTTCCGGGGAAGGGGGCAGTTCGATAAAACCATCGCTGCTGAGAATACGAACCAGGTCGCCGGAATTTTGGGTGGCCTGCGGGCTCGCCTGGTTGTTTGCGAGTAATTTTACTGGTAGGAAAATCGTCAGGTCGTCACGGGCTTTGATTGTCTTATCCAGGCGGATGCTTTGTGGAGGCGGTGCCTGAGTCTGTCCCATCGCTTGAAAGAGTGCCGGGATCACGTAGTAATGCAGACAAGTCAGTGTCGAAGTGGGGTTGCCCGGTAGGGCGAAGACCGCACATGTGGCATGGCTCCAGAAGCCCATCGGCTTGCCCGGTTTTTGGGCGACGCCGTGAAAGTGACAGGTCAGGCCCAATTGATTGAGTGCCGCCGGGATAAAATCTTTTTTGCCCATCGAGATGCCGCCGCTGATGAGCACGATTCGGTTGTCTTCGATGAGTGCTTTGAGTTGCTCGACGGAGTCGTCGGGATCGTCGGGGAGGTGCGCCCGGGTCTGTGCGGGCAAATGCATGCGGGCTAGCGTGGTCTCGATTGCCATGTCGTTTGAGCGGCGGATCTGGTGGGGCGCTGGCTGAGTCGAAACAGCGACCAATTCATCGCCCGTACTGACAATGGCGATACTCGGATTTTTCGTCACCTCAAGTTCGTCATAGCCGCAACTGGCTGCCACTGCGATTTCCCGCCCACCGATCAGCTTGCCGGGATCGAGTAGGATTTCCCCTTGGTCGAGGTCGCTGCCGCAGGGGTGAATACAATCTCCCGCTTGGTGCGCCCCAGGATCGAGTAGGCGCATACGCCGAGAGTCTAAACGCTCGGTGCATTCATAGGGCACAATACAATCAGTGTCCTTAGGCACGGCCGCGCCAGTCATGATTTCCGCACAGGTCCCCGGTTCTGCGCCCAGAGTGGTTTTTGAGCTGCCTGCAGGCACTTGGATTTTAATTTGGAAATGACCATCAAGCCCGATTTCTGCAGCGCGCAGCGCATAGCCGTCCATCATGGAACGATCAAAGGGAGGGAAGGGGCGATCTGCGAGAACGCCTTGACGCAGGATACGACCTGCGCATTTTATTAGCGGACAGGTGATCGCCTCGATTTCGCCCAGGTTTGTTCGAATTCGTGTCTTTGCTTCATCCGGTAAAATCAAAGAATTCATGTGAATTGTTCGTGCATAGTGCACTCAATAGGTTTTTTAAAGAATCAATGGTAAAAGATCAAAGAGGGCGTGGGCTGACAGATTTGCGGATATCTTTGACGGATCGTTGCAACTTGCGCTGCACGTATTGCATGCCGAAAGAGATATTCGGCCCGGACTACGAATTTCTCCGTCGATCCGAATGGTTACGTTTTACCGAGTTGGATGATCTGGTCGAGGCCTTTGTCCAGCTTGGCGTCAAAAAGGTGCGACTGACGGGGGGTGAACCCCTCCTGCGTCCCGGGCTGACCAAATATATCCACGGGCTCAAGCACCTGCACCGGGTCGAAGATGTCGCCCTGACGACGAATGGTCTGCGCCTGGCAGAGCGTGCCGGGGAGTTGAAAGCGGCCGGATTGGATCGGGTTACGGTCAGTCTGGATGCCCTCGATGCGGGGATCGCGGGCAAGATGAATGGTCGTGGCATCGCGCCCAGAGCGGTGCTTGCCGGTATCACCGCCGCCCAGCACGAGGGTTTTCGCGTCAAGGTAAACATGGTGGTCGAGCGGGGAGTCAATGACGGCCAGGTTCTCCCCATGGCCCGCTACTTCAAAGAGCGTGGTGTCACGCTTCGCTTCATCGAGTTTATGGATGTGGGCAATCACAATGGCTGGAAGATGGAGCGCGTGGTCAGCGGACAGGAGATACTGCAAACGCTCCGGCAGGAATTCGCCGTCGAGGCCATTGATCTGAGCTCGGCCGGTGCAGTGGCCAAGAGCTATCGCTACGCCGATGGTTCAGCCGAGTTTGGCCTGATCACATCGGTCACGCAGCCCTTCTGTGGCGGTTGCACGCGGGCTCGTATATCCGCGGATGGGAAGTTGTTTACTTGTTTATTTGCCAGTTCCGGCCTCGATTTGAAAGCATTTCTTCGATCCAAGGACTATGATAAAACGAAATTGTTTAGTTTGCTCTCGCAGCACTGGACTGCGCGCGGAGACCGTTATTCTGAATTGAGAGGCCAAGCTGAACCGGAACGCGATAAAGTGGAGATGTCGTACATCGGCGGCTAATCCCCGGATGCTTACTTGAGTGCCCCTTTTTATGAAACCGATGCCAACCCAGTGACCCCGTAATTGTGTCTTATATTCAACGTTTAGCGAACGAGCATAACTCGATCGCCTTCGGGCGGGAGGAATTGGCTTATTATGCCCGACATCTGCTGCTGCCCGGTATTGGGCTTGAGGGGCAGCAAAAACTAAAATGCGCCCGTGTGCTTGTCGTCGGGGCAGGGGGCTTGGGTTGCCCAGCTTTACAAGCCTTGGCCGGCTCCGGGGTGGGCTCAATCTGTATCATGGATGGCGATGCAGTTGCTGGTTCCAATCTTTCCCGGCAGTGGCTTCATACCTATCGCACTATTGGCCAAAATAAAGCGCTCTCGGCCCAAGCGGCGCTCGAAGCGATCAATCCTTTTATTCAGGTCAGTGCCTACCCTGAAATGCTGGACCACTCCAATGCGGAGCAAAAAATCGCTGGGTGTGATATCGTCATTGATGCGACCGATGAGCTGGAAGTGCGCTATCTGATTGATGATTACTGTGCTGCCCTGGATCGGCCTTGGGTGCATGCCGCACTTTACCGGGAATCGGCTCAAATGACTGTTTTTTGGAGTCGATTCGGGGCCAGCTTCCGCAAGCTGTATCCAGTGCCCTCAGTGGCCCCATCATGCTCAGCCTCCGGTCTGCTGGGTGCGAGTGCAAGCATTGTGGGTAATCTACAAGCACTTGAAGCCATTAAATTGATCACTGGACACGGAGCGCCGGAGGTCGGAACTTTGTGCAGCTTAAAAACTGGGAATTATCCGTTTGAACGCTTCCATTTTGACGGATCGCCTCCGACCCAGTACTCTTCGCCGGTCCAAGATTCGGATAGCGTGCCGCGTGCTGTTTCGCCGATTGAACTAAAGCAGGCACTTAGTATTCACAAGCCGTTGACGATCCTGGACCTGCGCAAGGATTCTGCCGATAGGCTGCCGAGAGCCGCTCACTGCTCGGAGGCTTCATTGCTTGAAGGGGGGCTTTCCAATTTTGAGACCGATCAGATCTTGCTGGTCTGTGAAGAAGGCCTGATGAGTGAAATGCTGGCTCATGCACTGCACGGAATTGAACCGCGAGTGCACTATCTCAAAGGTGGAATGCGTGCCTGGCGGGAACTTTGAGTAGGAAGCCTGATTTGTTTTCTGGCCGGATTCGGTTTTTGCTTAAAAATAGCAGGGGAGTGGAGGAAAGCCAGTCCTCTTGAGTTCAAAAATATGTTCTGCTTTGTGTTGACAGTGAACCGCTCAGCCCCTTTTCTCCCGAATTCTTCAAATTTCTTACTATGAAAGTCGTATCATCACTCAAATCTCTCAAGGGTCGCCATCCTGATTGCCAAGTCGTCCGCCGCAAAGGCCGCGTTTACGTAATCTGCAAGTCGAACCCCCGTTTTAAAGCCCGCCAAGGCTAGTATCGCTTGAAAAAGTTCACGTTCCGACGTGTCGCTCTTTCAATCCAACCCAGACAATTTATTGTGAAAGCTGAAATCCATCCCAAGCTCAACCCTGTCGCTTTTGTCGACGTCTCAACTGGTCACAAATTCCTGACTCGTTCCACCATGCGCGGCAGCAAGAGTGAAACGATCGACGGTGTAGATCACCACGTCATCATTTGCGACATTACTGCAGACTCTCATCCGGCATTCACTGGTGAGAAGCGCTTTGTCGACACTGCTGGTCGGGTCGAGAAGTTCCAAAACAAGTTCAGCCGCCGTCGCTAAGCGGTTTGTAGCAGACGATCCGCAGCAATTACTTTTCAAACCCTGCCTCCATCGGAGGCAGGGTTTTTTATTTGGCATCGCAGGGATTCCTCGACTTATTCAGCGGAAGGTCCTGTAACCGCATCGACCTGTAGATTCCGGTAGGCGCGAAGTTCGCCCCATTCGCCGGCTTGCATACAGTGGGCATGTCGCACCCGCGTGCCCCCGTAAGCTTTGTTCCAGCGGGTCCCCAAGTCTTCAAGGAAGGCCTTCGACCCCAGGGCAGTGCCCTCACTGAAGTAGCGCACGCGCAGACGCAGAACCTGCCAGAGCGGTAGGCGACCACCGTTTTCCAACACCCTGGCTGCTTTTTCCAGGTCAATTCGTCCGAAGTCTTTATCCGTCGTTCCTTTGGCCTCTTCGCCCTTGCCGTATAAAATCAAATTATAGCTGGGCAGAAGGTTTTTCCAGCGGCTCTGCTGGCAAAAGACTGCTTCATAGCCCACTTGTGCCGCCCGTTCGCCTCCGACCGCTCTTCCGTAACTGCTAAAGCGGTAATCCGAGGGATCATCCACCATCTTGGCCCGCACCGGATTTAGGTCGATGTAGGCGGCTACAGTGGACAAAGCTTCCGCAGATTCTTCGACAATTGTGCTGCGGAATCGTTCGGACCAGAGTGTTCCTTTATTCCCATGACGGTGATTGTACCAAATGCCAAAGCGTTGCTTCAGCTCACGCATAAAGACGGCCAGATCGTGCATTCGTGCCAGGATCCGTTCGCGCAGTTCCTGTCCTTCTTGGTTATTTTCCTGCAGGAGTTTTTCCAATACATCGGGTTTGGGCGAAGAGGGTGGACAGGATTTGCCATAGAGCAGGCGGTAGCGCTGTAGCAGTTCGGCATCGCTGATCGGGCAGGGCTCAGGCACTTTAACCAGCAAGTGGAAGTGGTTGCTCATGACGCAGTAGGCCAAAATCTGAACCCCACAAAACCCCGCCTGTTTATGGAGAAAGCGGACAAAACGCTCTTTTTCTGTCGCATCGAAAGCATACAGGGCAAAAGCCGTGCGGCTAACCACATGATAGATCGCAGCGCTACCTTGCAGAATAGGCCGCCCTCGAAACTTATAGCTCTTTGAATAGGACATCATTCAACAATCAATTTCCAAATAAGCCAAAGCAAGCAAAAATTAAATAAATAGCCTGTGTAATTATTTACGTGTTAGGGCTAAGCCGACTACTGTAGGATCCGATGAATTTGATGTTTCGGCCTACTCGGGCAAGTGCCCGCTCTGTAGTAGGGCGCAGGATCTGACCCAACGCCGTGGGCTATGACAGCGCGTTTCATAACCTCTGCAGTAGGACGCAGACGCAAGACTTGGCAGAGCGGTAAAGTCAGAGGATCGTCAAGGGAGCTTGGTGGTCCCCATCAGATAGCGGTCGCATTCGCGGGCGGCGGCGCGGCCTTCGTTGATGGCCCACACAATCAGTGATTGTCCGCGGCGCATGTCGCCTGCGGAGAAAACACTTTCGATGTTGGTGGTGAATTTGCCGTATTCAGCCTTCACATTGGAGCGTGCGTCGAGGTCGAGCCCCAATTCTTCAGCGATGGTCGCTTCGGGGCCGAGGAAGCCCATGGCGAGCAAAACCAATTCTGCTTCCAAAATACGTTCGGTGCCTTCAATTTTCTTTGGAATGAAACGTCCATTTTCACTGGTCCATTCGATGTTGTGGATGTGGACCGCTTTGACATTGCCCTGGGCATCGCCTTCAAATTTGCTCGAGTTCACTAAGTACTGGCGAGGATCCTGGCCCTGAATTGCAGCGGCTTCTTCCTGACCGTAGTCCATCTTGTAAACCTTGGGCCACTCGGGCCATGGATTGTTGGCCGCGCGCTCTTGCGGAGGCTTGGGCATGATCTCGAGTTGGGTGACACTTTTGCAACCGTGACGCAGTGAGGTGCCGACACAGTCAGTGCCGGTATCACCACCGCCAATAATGACGACGTTTTTGCCTTTGGCTAATTCGCTGAATTGTTGTGCCTTGCCTTCTTTAATATCCCAGAGCTCTTTTGTATTGGGAGTGAGAAACTCCATGGCATAGCGAATGTTACCGAGTTCACGGCCTTCGATGGGCAGGTCGCGGGGCTTGGTCGCACCACAGCAGAGCACGACAGAATCAAATTCCTCCATGAGCTGCTTGGCGGAGAGGTCTTTGCCAATCTCAACACCACATTGGATCGTGACACCTTCGGCTTCCATCAGCTGGGTGCGACGCGTAACGACGTCCTTTTCCAACTTCATGTTGGGAATGCCATACATGAGCAAACCACCGGGGCGGTCGGCCCGCTCGAAAACGGTGACCAAGTGCCCAGCCTTATTCAGCTGATCGGCGGCGGCGAGGCCGGCGGGTCCTGAGCCAACAACGGCGACTTTTTTTCCGCTGCGCTCTTTGGGCGGGGCGGGGGTGACCCAACCTTCTTGCCAGGCTTTGTCGATGATCGAGCACTCGATATTCTTAATCGCGACTGGGGGCTCAATCACACCGAGGACACAAGAACCTTCGCAAGGGGCGGGGCAAACACGCCCGGTGAACTCGGGGAAGTTGTTGGTCTTCATCAGACGCTTATAGGCGTCGTGCCATTTGCCCTGATAGACGAGATCGTTGAATTCCGGAATGAGATTGTTGATGGGACAGCCGCTGGCCATGTTGGCGAGGGTTATCCCGGTGTGGCAGTAGGGCGTGCCGCAGTCCATGCAGCGGGCGCCTTGTGTCTGCACTTTTTCTTCATCGAAATGTTCGTGAATTTCGTCCCAGTCTTTGACGCGAACAAGCGGATCGCGGTTGGCGATCGTCTTGCGCTCATATTCTATAAATCCAGTTGCTTTACCCATGTTTCAGTCAGTGAGAGTGAATGTGATTGTGTTGGTGAAAGTGGCTTAGTGACCGGCTTTCACATTTTCTTCAAAGGCGGCTTGAATCGCTTCGTCACCTGCCAAGCCACGATCTTCGGCGCGTTTTACGGCTTGTAATACACGTTCGTAGTCTTGTGGCAATACCTTGACGAATTTGCCAGCAGTTTCCGGCCAGTCGGCCAGGATCGCCTGACCGCGCTTGGATCCGGTGAGGGCGACGTGTTTTTCTATTTTGGATTTAACCAAATTCATTTCGTCGTCGCCGCACTCGATCAATTGATAGACGTTGACCATGTCCGGATTGAGGCGGTTTTGGACGAAATCGCCGATTTCGTCGTAGATGTAAGCGACGCCGCCAGACATACCGGCACCGAGGTTCCGGCCAGTGGATCCCAAATTAATCACCATGCCGCCGGTCATGTATTCGAGCGCATGGTCGCCGACACCTTCGATAACGGCTTCGACGCCCGAGTTACGAACACAGAAGCGCTCTCCGGCCATACCGGCTATGTAGGCTTCACCCTGGGTCGCGCCATAGAAACAGACGTTGCCAGTTATAATGTTTTCGTGTGCAACAAAGGGCGATTCTGCCGGCGGGCGGACGATGATTTTCGCCCCGGAGAGTCCTTTGCCGAGATAATCATTGGTATCGCCGGTGACGGTAAAGGTCATCCCCTTGGGGCAGAAGGCACCGAGTGACTGTCCGGCAGAACCGGTCAGATTGATCTGGACGGTATCTTCGGGCAGGCCCTCCGGGCCGTGCTGGCGGGAGATCTCAGCGCCGGTGATGGTGCCGACGACACGGTTGGTGTTGACGACAGGCAGATCGATCTGAACCGGCTGACGGTTTTTGATAGCGGGCTGTGCTTGTTCGAGGATCTCGCGCAGATCGAGCGAGCGATCCAGTAAGTGATCCTGTGACATCTGGCAATAGGTGCCCACTTCCGGGCCTACATTTGGCTTGTAGAGAATTTTGCTGTAATCGAGGCCCTTGGCTTTCCAGTGCTCGACGGCATTGCGCATTTCGAGGCGCTCGACTTTGCCAACCATTTCATCGATTGTGCGGTAGCCGAGTTCCGCCATGACTTCGCGGACTTCTTCGGCTACGTATTTCATGAAATTGACCACAGCAGCGGCATCGCCATTGAATTTCTTGCGCAGCACAGGATCTTGGGTGGCTACACCGACCGGGCAAGTGTTTTTGTGGCAGACGCGCATCATCAGACAGCCGAGTGTGACCAAAGCCGTGGTTGCAAAACCAAATTCTTCGGCACCCAATAGGCAGGCGATGGCGACGTCCCGCCCTGTTTTAAGCTGGCCGTCTGTTTCGACCCGGACGCGTGAGCGCAGATCGTTGAGCAGGAGGGTCTGGTTGGTTTCGGCCAGGCCGAGTTCCCACGGAGCGCCAGCGTGCTGGATCGAAGAACGCGGAGAGGCACCCGTGCCCCCGTCGTAGCCAGAGACCAGGATGCCATCGGCTTTTGCTTTGGCAACACCGGCGGCAATCGTCCCCACGCCGACTTCGGATACCAGCTTGACATTGACGCGGGCGTGAATGTTGGCGTTTTTAAGGTCGTGAATGAGTTCCGCGAGGTCTTCAATCGAGTAGATGTCGTGGTGTGGGGGCGGTGAAATGAGCCCAACACCCGGAGTGGTGCCACGGGTCTTGGCGATAGGCGGCAGGACTTTATGGCCGGGCAGTTCGCCGCCTTCGCCGGGCTTGGCACCCTGGACGATTTTAATTTGTAGCTCGTCGGAATTGACCAGGTAGAAGCTGTTCACACCAAAGCGACCGGAAGCGACTTGCTTGATGGCGGAGCGGCGGCTGTCACCATTCTCATCCGGCGTGAAGCGATCAAAGTCTTCACCACCTTCACCGGTGTTGGATTTACCGCCGATCCGATTCATGGCGATGGCAATCGCTTCGTGCGCTTCTTTTGAAATCGAGCCGTAGGACATCGCACCGGTCTTGAAGCGCTTCATGATATTATCAATGGGCTCAACCTCTTCGATGGGGATGGATTTGCTGGGATCGACCTTGAAGTCCATCAGTCCACGGAGTGTGTACATTTCTTTGGACTGGTCATTAATTGCATTGGAATACTCCTTGAAGACCGCGTAATCACCAAAACGGGTGGCCATTTGCAATTTATGAATTGTGATCGGATTAAAGAGGTGGCGCTCACCGCCTGCACGCCACTGGTAGATACCACCGGTGTCGAGCGCGGCATCACGTTCGTCATCGCGGGGCGCAAATGCCTTGGAGTGGCGGGCTTGGGTTTCCTTGGTAATCGTCCCCAAGCCGATGCCCTCGACGCGGGAAGCTGTCTTTGTGAAATATTTATCGATCACCGCCTGATTGAGGCCGATGGCTTCGAAAATTTGGGCACCACGATAGGAAGCGATGGTGGAAATGCCCATTTTGGACATGGTCTTGATGACACCATTGAGATTGGCTTTGAGGAAATTTTCGCAGGCTTTATCTGGGGCGAGGTTGATGTCTCCGCGTTCGACCAGATGGCGGACGGTCTCGAGGGCCAGATATGGATTGATCGCATCGGCACCATAACCAAGCAGTAGGGCGAAGTGATGGACTTCGCGTGGCTCGCCCGATTCGAGGACGATGGATACACGGGTACGCGTGCCTTGTCTGACGAGGTGGTGGTGGAGGCCCGCGACGGCGAGTAGGGCGGGGATCGGGGCTTTCTTGGGACCAATCTTACGATCAGAAAGTATCAGGATGTTAACTCCGTCACGAATGGCGGCATCGGCATTCTCGAAGAGTTGCTCCAGGGCCGACTCGATTCCTTTGCCGGAAATCCGGGGTTCGGAAATACTGTTATGGCCCGGTTCGAGTCCGCCGGATGCGGCTTCGAAGGTAATGGGCAAGCGGGTTGCTTTGAATCCGGCTAGTTCGATATCGCGTAGCTGCGCCAGTTGCTTGCGGTCGAGCAGCGGTGACTCGTATTTAATCATACGGCAGCTGTCAGGGCCCGGGCGTGTGAGGTCACCCTCAGAACCGATGAAGCTAATGCTGGCAGTGACCAGTTCTTCGCGTATTGGATCAATCGGCGGGTTTGTTACCTGAGCATATAGCTGCTTGATATTGTTATACA
>REBV01000072.1 GCA_007692545.1 Puniceicoccaceae bacterium | reverse complement strand
TGGATCTGCCGGAGTAGTTAATGTCGTTGGAGCGTTAAGTCCCCTTGGTGTGAATGCGACGGACTTGTTTGCAGATTTACCCGCTCAGTCAACTATATCTGTTTATGCTCAAGGAAGCAGTTTGACTAGCCCAACTGTATATACTAAAGCACCTGATTTCTTGGGAGGCGGTTGGAGCCCTGATTTGTCCGAGATAGAATTCGGTTCGGACGTTGCGGTTGTTGTAATTCCCTCAGGTGATACTCCGATACCGATTCCCGCAGTAGTTGTATCTAACTAATATAACTTTAACCCAAACTACAACAACACATATTTCTAATGAAAAGTCGTAATTTTATCTCTGTTTTACTCTTATTAGCTGCATCATCTGGACTGTCTGCTCAAAGCTTCACAGTGACACTTGAACCAGGGACCTTGTTTGGAATAGACGGAACATCTTTAAACCATTCAAATCAAGCGTCTTCAGGTATCAGTATTCTATTCGCTCAAACCAGCAGCACGCGCAGTTCATTGTTAGAGCTTTTTGCTAACCCAAGTTCACCTGACGCTTCTGCATTTAATTCTCTTGAAGGTCTTTCGTGGACTGCAATGAGCCAAACTAGTTCTGGAAGTTTTGAGTTTTGGACTACTCCTGGTTGGAATGGTGCATCTGGCACTGCTATAGAAAGCAGTGAGGGAACTAATGTCCTTGTTGCGCTTTTCAACTCTCCAAGTGTTTCCGGAATTTCGCCCGGCGATGCTGTTGGGTTACTAGTTTCTAATAGCGTTGTTGGTGGTCTTGGACAAAACAATTATTCATTAGGTAGCGTTACGAATATGACTATTCTAGCTGGTATTCCAGGATCTCTACAAATGGTTTCAGCCGTCCCAGAACCCTCCACCTACGCAGCGCTTGCTGGTCTCGTCGCACTGGGTGCGGTGATGCTGCGCCGCCGTCGCGCTTAAGTCTTCGGATTACTTAAATTCCAAAAAGCCCTCCAATTTGATTGGGGGGCTTTTTTTATGTGCGCCCGGCAGGGCGCACTGACTTGACAGTGATGATTATGAAAATTGATGCTGGAATGGGTTGCATTGATCCGCCCCGTTGGCGGATCTTTGTAAGCGTTCGTCAGCGGTTAAAAAATGTGGTGTTGTTGGCCGCTGATGCGTGGGGGTCGCTTCCGTCTTCGCTCTCCCTCCTTCGCCAAGGCTTCGGCGGACAGGTCGCCGGACAAGACGCTCAAACCGCTAATAAACGCTAACAAGAGGACGGCCATCAGGCTTCGCAAAAAGCTACGCCCGACAAGACCGGCCCGTCCAATGCGATTTTTGATGTTATATCTGTTTGCTTTTGAGGCTGGCTGACCGATGGACTTTCAAAAGCTGGGGCGGAAGCGCATTGATCCGGCCCGTTGGCGGATCTTTGTAAGCGTTCGTCAGCGGTTAAAAAATGTGGTGTTGTTGTAATTCAGAGTCGGAGGGAAAAGTCCGCTTGCAAATCCTCCACTCATCCGACGTTGGGGGCTTGCCGCCTTTGCTGTTGCTGGCGGAACAGGGCTGGTGTGATGGGCTGGACTGGCGAATGCACGAAGTCGTCACCATTACGGGTTACAATGAGATCGAGACCGCAAGTTTGCGCTGCGGTCGCTTGGAGGGCATCTTCAAAATCGGGCATTTTCAATCGGCGGGCGCGGAGGACGGATTCACGGTTTCCGGCGGCGACTTCAAAAGTTTCCAGAATCGCATCGATTTGGTGGCAGACGGTGGCTATGCCGACAGTTTTCATGCCGATGTAATACAGATTGGACAGTGAGTGCCAGGCAATCCATGCTTGAGACGGGTGGGCGTCGGCCCAATCCAAAACGTAGCGGCTGTCCCTGACCCATGGCTCGCGGGCCATCAATACATCCAGAAAAACATTTGTATCCACGAGGATTCGCATCAGTCCGCGTGCTTTTGCAGTAAATATTCGAGCCTGGGATCGTCTTTGGTGCTTGCTGGCCACTGGCCCAGCAGCGTCTCAGCCAAGGGTGGTCGATTGCTGTCTTGAGTCGCCGTGGACGACCATTCTTCAAATAATCCTGAAACCGATGTCCGCCTCTTTTTCGCCAGCCTTTTTGTGCGAGCGATAATCTCCGCATCAACCGTCAATGTGAGTTTTGTTTTCATAACACGTGCTTATGGACGATAGCACGTGCAGTCAAGGAAAACCAGACATTGCTGATGGATGGTCTATGAGTGGCCGGTGGTCGTAGGCAGGTTGGCTTCGCCGCCTGCCCACGTCGTGCATGCAGTCGGGCCAACAACCGCGGCCAGGGGCATTTCATTTGGCCGAGCTTGGGAGAACTGCCCTGTAAGCGGTCGGGCTTCCTGAAATGAGCTTGCCGAATGTTAGCCCTTTTTTTGGGCGCTATGGAACGGCTGAAGCCGTTACTCTTACCTAAGGAGGATCGGGACAGCCAAAGGAGGATCGGGACAGGAGGATCGGGACAGCCATGAATATTGCGGATTTTCTTGACGCGCAACCAATTTGGTTGCAAATTATAGCTATGGCGTCGATCACGTTAAAAAATATTCCTGAGCACCTTCACCTGACGTACAAGCAGCGGGCCCGGCGGCACGCGCGTAGTCTGCAAGCTGAGATTCTACACGCACTCGGGGAGTCTGCGGGTATCGCGACCGATGAGCCTGCGCTGAGTGTTGATGATGTAGCGGGCAGTCTTATTCCGAGGGTGCCGCATGCCTCCCTTGAACAAATGGATCGTGCGGTCGATGCCATGTTTCGTGGAGAATGGAAACGCAAGGCATAGTCAGTATTGATACGAATGTGTTGGTGCGCTTTCTGGTTAAAGACGGAGGGGCTACCGAGCAGTGTCGTTTTGCAAAACAACTTTTCGAAAGGCATGCGGTCTTTATCCCTGAATCGGTCTTTCTGGAGACAGAATGGGTGTTACGAGCGGTCTATAGCGTGCCTCGGGGCGAAATCCATTCCGCTTTCACCAAGCTGCTGAATCTGGCTCGTGTTCTTTTACCCGACCGATTGGTGCTAAACCAGGTGTTGACCTATTTCGAATACGGATTTGATTTTGCTGATGCCTTGCACCTGGTTCGCAGCGAAGACCATGAGATGAAGTCCTTCGATGCGGCATTCATAAATAAAGCCCGAAAGTCCGGTCGCCTGGCCTCGTCTCCATCGGATTGATTAAAAATTGTGCGGTTGGTCGTAGGCAGGCTGGCTACGTTTCGGCACTCGTCATATGCGCAGCACCCAGAGAATCGGGGGATTTTTTTTGGCTACGGGCTGGTGGCATTCGACGGAGTGGCCTGCTTGTATCCGGGCTTGCATCCATGCTTGGACACGTTCGGCTTCTGCTATACCGGCGGGGTGGCCGGGGTAGGCGGTGACGCAGAGGTAGCCGCCGGGGCGGAGGCGCTGGAGGGCGTGCCCGAGAGCGGCTTCGGTGCTGCGGGCTTGGGTGGTCAGTGCATGATCGCCGCCGGGCAGGTAGCCGAGGTTGAAGAGAATCGCAGCGACCGGGGCATCCATCCGGCTTTGCAAGTATTGAGCATGGTCGGCACAGACCAGCTCGACCCGTGCCTCCAGACCGGCGGCGACCAGGCGGGCGCGGGTGGCGGCGATGGCGTCTGCCTGGATGTCGATGGCGAGCACGCGCCCGCTCGCGCCGACTTGTTCGGCCAGAAAGCAGGTGTCGTGGCCGTTGCCCGCCGTGGCATCGATGGCAAAGTCGCCTGCCTGCAGGTGTGCGGCGAGTGTGGCGTGGACGATTTCGGTCAGGCGCATGTGTTTGTAGCTTTGAGTCGAGGTTTTTAAGTAAATCGGCGGCAGTCGACTTCGGGCTCGATGGGGCTTTGCTCCAGCAGGTGAGCGGTGAGTTGTTGGCTGAGGGCGGGGGCGCTGGTGGCCCCTTTGGAGCCGAGGCCATTGAGGCAGTAGAGCCCGGCGACTTCGGGGTGCGGGCCGATCATGGGGCGGCTGTCGGTCGTGCTGGGGCGGATGCCGGCGAGGTGCTCGACGACTTCGATCGGCGGCGACTGGCGCAGGGCGCTCCGGGCCGCGTCGAGCAAGTTGGCGCGGGCTGCCGTGGTGGGGGTCTCGGTGAGGTCGGCTTCGTCGTAGCTCGCGCCGATGCGGAAGCAGCCATCGGGGTAGGGCAGCAGCCATTTCGTATGATGAAAGAGGGTGTTGGGCAGTGTGAGCCCGGGACTGCGGCAGAGCAGGGTCTCGCCCTTGGCTGCTTGCAGGCCCCGCCCGCCGAACCAGGGGTTGTCTTTGACGGCTGCACCCTCGCAGAAAATGACCGCTTCGGTCGTGATGTCTCCGTACTGCCAGGCCGGGCCGGAGGGGCGGAGGGCTGCGTAGCGGAAGGGGGCATCCTGGTAGCAGCCTTCGCGCTGAAAAAACTGCTGAACTGCGCCGACGAGTTTGGGCAGATCGACATAGGCGGCGCCTTCGATGGCAAACGCGCCGTGTGGATCGGTAAATAGCGGGCAGGCTTGGCCGGGCGGGTGGTAGGCCCCGAGCACATTGGCGTAGCGGGGGTTGCGCAGGCGTCGGCCGAGGCGCTTGAGGTCGTCGGCATTCTGGCAGAAGCGAATCTCAGGGATGGGGTGGTAGATGCGGATACCGAGTGCCGCCTCGATAGCGCGGTAGGTGGTTTGGGCGATGGGGAGCAGGGTGTCGATATTCCAGCTCTTGGTCATCCAGCGCCCGGTGACCGGATTGATCACTCCGGCGGCCACGCGGTAGGCGGCGGGCAGAGCGCTGCTGCCGACGAGATGGACCCGCCGCCCGGCCTGGTGCAAGCGCCAAGCCAGCAAGCAGCCCGCCAGCCCGGCCCCGACGATGAGGTATGGCGTGTGTGGGGAGCTGGACATGCGGTGGTATGGAATACCGGATCGTGGTATGAGCAAGCGTTTGTTAGCGGTTTAAAAATTTGCGTCTTTGTTGTTGGCTGCTGATGCGTGAGGGTCGCTTCCGTCTTCGCTCTGCGAGCTACGCCGGACAAGTCGCTCAAACCGCTAA
>REBV01000073.1 GCA_007692545.1 Puniceicoccaceae bacterium | reverse complement strand
ATCCCGCATCCCGTATCCCGCATTCCGCATCCCGTATCCCGCATCCCTCCATGATCCTCGCCCAAATGCCAACGCCCCAGCTACCGCCCCTACCGGAAGGGCCGTCGCTGGATCGTGTGCGCGGTCCGGTCGAGCTCACAACATCGGCATCTTGGCCGATCACACTGGCAGTTCTCTTTGGCCTGATTTTATGCGGACTCCTTATTTGGAGCATCCTCCGCAAGCGCCAAAAAAGCCCAGCCGCCTTACCGCCCTACCAAGCCGCCCTGGCCGAACTCGATGCCGCTGCCAAGCTCACCGAAGGCGACGACGAGCGCTTCGCCATTCTGACCTCAGCCGCCCTCCGCCACTACCTGGAAAATGGCCTGGGTCTGCGCTTCCACGCCCGCACCAGCGAAGAGTTTCTCCGCAGCCTGAAAGGAAACACCCGGCTCGACGAGGCCTTCCAAAACAAACTCGGCCAAGCACTTCACGACTTTGACCAGGTTAAATTTGCTCGCGCCACGCTACGCCCGGATGATCGTATTCGGATAACCGATACTGTCCGCAGACTCATCGAACTCGCGCATGCGAGCCAACAAAAGGAGGACAGCCAAGCATGAGCTTTTTTCAATTCGATGATCCGGGCTTCCTCTTTCTTTTACTTCTACTCCCCCTGATCGCCTGGTGGGCTGGCAAAACGGGGCCGGAAGCGTCCTTGCGTTTTTCCAGTATCCATCTGGTCAAAGCCCTCAGTCAGCACCGTCACAGCCGCCCGGGCAAATTCCTCTTCGGGCTCCGCCTGCTGGCTTTAGCCGCACTCATCGCTGCGCTGGCCCGCCCACAACTAGGTCGTATCAACGACAGCACCGAGGCCGACGGGATCGACATCGTCGTCACCCTCGACCTCTCAGGCTCCATGCGTGCGCTCGATCTTTCCACGCCCGACGATATCGTCACCCGCCTCGACGCCTCCAAGCGCGTCGTTTATGACTTTATCGGCAAGCGCCCGTTTGACCGTATTGGCCTAGTCGTCTTTGCCCCCGAGGCTCATGTCGTCAGCCCACTCACGCTCAATCACGACTGGCTCAAACGCAATCTCCAGCGCCTTGACCTCGATGTCATCGACGGCAGCGGCACAGCTATCGGCACCGCTCTGGCCGCCAGTGTCAACCGCCTGCGTGATGACTCCCGCAGCCGTATTGTCATTTTACTGACAGACGGGGAAAATAACGCCGGTGCCCTCTCTCCCATAGCCGCAGCCGAGGTAGCCCAAGCACTGGGTGTTAAGGTCTACACCATTGCCACGGGTCGGCAGGGCCGCGTCCCCATTCCCGAGACAGATCGCGCCGGCCGTGTTCTTCGCGACAACAACGGCGCGCCCATCTATCGTGGCCGCACTGAACTCTCCCAATACGATGAGACCGAAATCAAACAAATTGCCGCAATGACCGGCGGCCGTTTTTTTCGTGCCACCGAAGTCGGTGACCTGGAACGCATCTACGCAGAGATTGACCAACTGGAAACCACCGAGGTGGAACTACGCTCCTACGCAACCTTTGACGAACTCTTTGCCTGGCCCGCCTCAATTGGCCTATTCCTGCTGGCACTGGAACAACTTCTCCGCAATACACGCTACCGCCGATTGCCATGAATTTTGCCCAACCAATCTGGCTTTACCTGACACCGCTTATACTGCTGATTTTCGGCAGTCTGGTCGCTTATGGCTTGAGCCAACGCAGCACTTTGCTCAGCCGCTTTGCCTCCAGTCGACTCCTCGACCAACTGACCGCACAGGCCAGCCTAAGCCGCACCTGGATAAAAGCCGGCTGCATCTTGCTCGCAGTCCTTGGCACTGGCCTGGCCCTGGCCCGGCCACAATGGGGCATCGAGTGGAGCGAGCGCAAAACACGCGGCCTCGATATCGTTTTTGTCCTCGATAGCTCAAGAAGTATGCTCGCCACCGACTTGCGGCCTACCCGCCTGGACAGAGCCAAACTAGCAATCAGCGACCTGGTTGATCGACTCGAAAGCGACCGTATCGGCCTCGTCCCATTCGCAGGCCAGGCGTTCCTGCAAACACCCCTGACCCTGGATTATGCCACTTTTCGCGAAAGCCTCCATGCCATCGATCCGGGCATCATGACCCTTGGTGGCACTGATATCGGCCACGCACTTAAAGAAGCTGCCGTGGCCTTCCCTGCTAATAACAATGTTAAAGTCATTGTCCTGCTGACCGATGGTGAAGACCTCGGCGAGAGCGCTATTCAAGCCGCTCAAGAGGTCGGAGCTACCGGCATTAAGGTCTTCGCCATCGGCGTCGGCACGCCCGAAGGTTCCTATCTGAGGATTCGCAACGAACAAGGCATGGAGGAGTTTGTTCGCGATGCCGACGGCCAACCCGTCCGTAGCCAACTCGACGAAGCCACCCTGCAAACCATTGCCCAATCCACCGGAGGTAATTACAGCCGTTTGAGTAACGAGTCGCTCGAACAATTCTACCGTTCCGTCATCGCCACGCTCCCCCGCGAAGAACGCCAGGCTGAACTCCAGGAAGTCCGTGTCGAGCGCTTTCAATGGGCTCTTTCAGCCGCACTCTTTTTCCTCGTAGCGGAGATCTTTATACGCCGTCGCCGTCAATCGACCGTCAGCACGAGTGCCCTCCTATTCGCGCTATTTTGTCTGCACCCCAGTGAATCCCACGCTCAGGACGACACCCCCGCCCTCGATGCGCGTTCCACCTTCAACGCCGCTTACGAGGCGCTCATTTCCGGTGATTATTTGAGCGCCTTACAAGAATACGAATCCGCCCTGACTCAGACAAACGACCTGCAACTGCAACGCGACGCTCTCTATAACATGGGCCACGCCGCCCATCAACTCGGCCGCGCCAGCTACCAGGCGGGCGATCTCCAGGCCGCCCTGGAGCAGATGGAGCAAGCCAATGAACTTTTTCAATCCGCCCGGGAAATCGACCCGACCGATACAATCATCGCCGACGATCTGGAGCAAGTGAACCAAGTCCGGGAAGCAAATAAAGAATTACTCGAACAACAAGAGGAACAACAAGAACAAGATCAATCCCCCTCCGACCAATCGCCGGATCCAGAAGACACGCCGGACTCCGACGAGTCAAACGATTCTCAGAGCTCCGACGAGTCAGACGACTCCAAGCAAGACCCAAGCTCCAGCGATCAGCCAGACGAGCCGGATAGCGGCTCGGACGAATCCACCGACTCATCCGATAATCAGGAAGCCGGCCAGGAGGAGCCCGGCAACCAGACGGACGATGATTCCGAATCCGGCCAACAACAGGAGTCGACGCACGACCCCCTCGATGACCTCCCTCAGCCGCAAGAAGACGCATCGGATAAAACTCCCGAAACAGGCCAAGAAGAAGCCCCCGAACAGGGCGAGGACGGCACTCCCGAAACGGGCGAAGACGATACCCTCGACCCAGGCGAAGAAGAAGCTCCTGCCGACATGCCCGAAGCAGGCCAGGAGGAAACCGATGCCGAAACCTCCGCCGATGGCGACATTAGAGGCGAAGTCATCGAAGGTATGTCGGAGGCCGAGGCCAAAGCACTCCTTGACTCCCTCCGCACCCAAGAAAAACTACTACCCTTCCACCAACCGTCGCGCCCGGTTCGCCCCCGTGATACCCGCGACTGGTAAGCCTTTTACATCATGCTCCGAACTTTTTTCAGACATTTCATCGTTCTCGCCATCCTGATCGCCTCGGCCTCAGCCGAGATCACCGTGTCTGCAGTCTTCAATCCGCCACGCGTCGCCCAAGGCGATACCGCGCGCTACATCGTCGAGATCAAAGAGACCAGCACCCAACAACAACCACAGGCCGAATCGGTCAACAGCCTGCCCATTCCACAGGCCGGCGGCCTGGAATTACTCAACGGGCGCACCTCCACCAGTACTCAGACCCGAATCGTCAACGGAGCAGCTGAATACAGTGTTAGCCAACAACTCATTATCGACGCCCGCGCATCCGGAGTTGGCAGATACTCCATCCCCAGCTATACCTTCGAATATAAAGGCGATACCTACCGCGTGCCCGCTGCCACCCTCGAAGTCATTGAGCGCCCCGCCGATGCAGGCCCCACCGTCGACGAACTCATCTTCCTTAAAACCGATGCCCCCGAGAAGCTCTACCTCGGCCAGACCACTCCAATCCAACTCAAACTCTACATCTCCGAAGCAGTTCGCCTCAGCGGGCTCAATCGTTACGAGCGCAATACCGACGGCTTTACCGTCAGCGACCTCCCCGACAGTCAGGAATCCAGCGAAATTTATCAGGGGCACCGCTATCGAGTGCTCACCTGGCCGCTCATGATTACCCCCATCCGCAGCGGCCCCCAGGGACTGGATTTTGAATTCTCCGTCACTGCCAGCCTGCCCGGACAAAATAACCGCAACGACCCCTTCGGCCGTCGCGGGTTTGGCAGCAGTATCTTTGATGATTTCTTTGGGCGAGCCGAGCGCTTCACTGTCTATACCGAACCAACTGAAATCGAAGTCCTACCACTACCCACGGCCAACCGGCCGAACAGCTTTACCGGAGCCATCGGTGAATTCAGCCTACAGATTTACACCGACCACCCAAGCACCGAAGTCGGCGAGCCCATCATGCTCTCTCTGGAAATCTCCGGGCAGGGTAATTTCGACCGGATCAACGGCCCCACCCCACCCGAAGGCCCCGACTGGAGAAGCTATGCACCCGAAGCCAGATTCCAGCCACGCGCGGACAACACCCCCACCCGTGGCACCAAACGATTCGATTACATGCTCATCCCACAACGAGCCGGTGCACTCCTGATCCCCGAAATGAAATTCGCCTACTTCGACCCCGAAAGCAAAAGCTACGTCGAGCTCGTTGCCCCACCCATCGAGATTTCAGTCCGCCCCTCAAATCGGCACGCTCTCACACAAGCACTCCCCCCACAAGGGTCCAGCTCACTTCCCCTGCCCCAACAAATGAGCACCAAAGAAGCCCTCCTCACGCTCGACTACCGCCCCAAGCCCCCCTCAAACCGACTCGATGCCCCCC
>REBV01000214.1 GCA_007692545.1 Puniceicoccaceae bacterium | reverse complement strand
TCGGCGAGAAGCTAATACTGCGTAAAAGGCTGGTTGGCCATGGTGATGGCAGAAGTATCGCCAAGGGCATCACCTGCTGATTACGCCCTCATATTCCAATGAAACGCTCTCCGAATCGGCGTTGAAAAACAGATGGCGAAAGTTAATGTGACTTTGCCGATCCCAGACACCGTCAAAGGAGATTCCCTCCTCAATCTTTCCATAGTTTGCACGAATAACATTGCCCTCGTCATCAACCTCAGTTCTGACCCGGAAAATGAGTAAAGGATCGGACTCTCTGCTGCCGAAGTTTTCAACTTTTCGGCCTTCTTTTTTCCGCCCGAACGTCACAGTGAAGTCCTGTTGATAGCCACTTTCCGGAGCGACATGGGGAGAGCGCAGCCGACTTTCGGGAAACCAATCACCTACCAAAATGCCGTCGTGATCGTTTAAAAAACGAATGGTTAAAATTGATTTTCGATCATCCCGTTCATTGTAAAAGCCCGAAACATTTATCAGAGCATCGGCAATTTCCCCACCTCCAAACGGTTGAACCCAATCTGCCTTTTCAAAATCAAACTCAAGATCACGGTTGAATTCTGGCACTTCAACCAACCGCCGTTGAAAGTAAGACATCGGCACCGGATTGCGGATTTTGCGGAGGGTTAAGTCTGTTATCGTATCCGAATTGACAGCATAGCCTTGAACAGAACGAGCAACAGAAAACCGCTTTTCGCTCTCATAGAAGCCGGCATTTTTCACTAATGCTTGAATCGAATGCTCTCCCGGTCTGCCTGAAAATTTGAAGATTCCATCTTCGTCTGTTTGCCCTTCGATAACTCGATGCCCACCCTCGGCACGAATGTATCCGGTTCTG
The DNA here is from genome assembly GCA_007692545.1 of Puniceicoccaceae bacterium. Classification (GTDB taxonomy): domain Bacteria; phylum Verrucomicrobiota; class Verrucomicrobiia; order Opitutales; family Coraliomargaritaceae; genus Thalassobacterium. The sequence continues at coordinate 20,411 of REBV01000214.1, read as the reverse complement.
ATGTGTGCCGACTCAATTGGTTTATTGTCCTCATCTACAACTTGAATCGTAATTGTAATTTTAGGAGCCTGGGCACAGGCGGAAAATGCCAGGGGAATTTGGCAAAATAAAAGTGTTAAGATAATTCTAATGTTCATGTTACTTTAGATTTCCGATTTCTACAAGTTGGTCGAAGAGCTGATAAACATACGGAAAGGCCACATCTTTTAGATCGCTGTGCTCCCAGTTCTGATTAGGACGCTCCTGCGGCCACTCGCCGGAGGTTTGGTGTTGATCTTGCATATCAATATTTTGGGCTTCGCCAAACGCCCCAATCGCATTCGCCCCCGCCGCAAAGCTGGTCGCGGGGATCGCTTCGGCGAGAAGCTTATACTGCGTAAAAGGCTGGGAGGCCATGGTGATGGCAGAAGTATCGCCGAGGGCATTGCGTAGAGTGGCTCCGTTGTAAAAGGAGTTGTTGGGACTGCTATTGCGGAAGCGATAAAAGAAGGGTTCCGACCTCAGCTGCGCATCGTCCAGGGCGTTGATGATATGGGGTGGATAAAAATCACCTCCTGCCCAGTAGGTCGGTTCCTGAGAAAAACCCCATCCACCGTGCGTGGGACTCAATCCCTCGACGTAGGGCACACCGGTGTGCAAACCGCCACGGCCTTTATTCATCTCCTGAAAAGTCCAACTGTCGGGCCCCTTCCCAGTAAATTGACTGAAAAGTGTCGGAACACTCCCGGATGCGTTACGCAGAACATCCTCTCCAGTTGAAAAGAAATTCCATGCATTGCCAAGGATGGAAAATCGCCCTTTCCAGGTTATCTGCTGGCGGCTGTCGCCAAAAACTGGATCGCCGCTGGCATCGGGTTTGCCATCCAAAAATAGCTCATGCCAATAGGATGCTGTCACTCTGTCGGCGTATTCGCTCCAATCAGGATACCGTATATTGGACCACATCGAGCCGGAAGAATCTGTACCGCTTATTTGCTGGGGATCATACGCCTCGATGGGCACAGCAGCACTGAGCAGAAAATATTGGTCCACCGCTAGAGTTTGAGAACTGGTTGAAGTAAGTGCTTCGGAAACCACCACATTACCCAAACTGTGGGCGGCAATAACCATCTCATTCGATGGAATGGAGTCGAGTGCACCCGCGAGATACTCGCTGGTGAGGAATGCATTTTTGACCCCACGGTAGTAGTTGGGGGCAGTATCCCCATGCCAGGTCACACCGACATAGCGGGCCTGCGAGCCACTCCAAAAGAGCCGCTTGAACATTTGGCTGTTCCATTCACGGGCTTGTTGCTGCGAAACATTGAACCCGTGGAGAAAAGCAAAGTAGCGATTGGTGGTATAAGCGTCCGGCCAGCCAGCGGGATCGCCGGTTGCGGTCGGGGTGCTTTGAGCGGTGCCCTGGATGACGCTGGAAAGATTCACCCGGCGATACATTTGTTCGACCGAGGAAATCTTTATCGGTAGCCGCAGATCAAAGAGTTGGCTACCCTTGTATTGAACCACCAAGCGAAGATCATCCGAGGTGATTGATCGGGCATCCAGCAGCAATACGCCTCGCCCCGCTTTGATTTCTTCCAAAAAATCCTCGCTGAATGGATTCACCGGGCTGGCCCGCCGTTTTTGCGCATTGGCCAATTCCCGGCTGGTGGCAGGGTTACGCAAATATTCGTTTGCTTCAGACGGGGTCCAGCCTTGGGACAATACCGACTGTGGCTCGACAAAGTTCAATCCAAGTTGGACCAAGTGGATGCGCACATCCTCCAGTTCAACCGATTCGAGAAAATCCTGCAAATCAATGAAAACCGGAAAATAGTCCACCAGGTCCCGTGTCCCTTGAATGGTGCTTTCCCGTCCATCACCACCGCCACTTTGACCCGGAATGTCATTTCCGTCGACTTCACTGCCGGGATCGTCGTTGTCGTCATTACGCCAGAAATGGAAAATCTCCCGGCGGCGGGCGCGGTCATAATCGCTCAATCGGGTTTCGCCATTGATTTCGGCTTCTTCTTCACGAATCTCCCCGTCGCGATCATAATCCGGCACGAGGATTACCTTGGTGCTGCGGAAGGAGACGGTGGAATCGTAAGCTCCATCGGCAATATTCTGAACCGAACCCTTGAGAGTCACATACGGCTCGGCATCAGGATCGCCATCAAATGGAAAAGTAACAGCGAAAATACCCACAATCGCAGTTCCATCGCCTTCTTCAAACTTACCGTGCAATTCATTGACGGAGTGGGAACCACTGACCGCACTGCTACCCCATGAAGGAGTGATGCTCCAGGAAACCGTATCATTGAATTCGGAGCCGTCTTCTGTGTAGATGGGATACTCCGCAGAATTAACAACCACTTCAATGAGCATAACCTGACCGGGGGCAACACTCAGTTTTTCCTCCTCCTCAATTAAATCTCGCCCCAACGTCGAGACTGAATGCTCGGTTTCGCTCAGACCAAGCGGACCATCTTCGGGCAACGGGGCGGCGACTATCGATCCGACCACATTTCCTGAAACGGGTCCACCTGGACCGGCACCACCGCCGCCACCTCCACCACCGCCACCGGGAGGCGGTGTTCCAGGAGGTGCCGAAAATACCGTAATTGCAGAAGTTGTGAACAAGCCAGACGCGTGCCTGGCAGTCGCTTCATAGGTCACGTAACCAAAGCCGCTTTCTGTGAAATTATCCGACCATGTTGTCGGCGTTCCCCAAGGATCTTCCTCAAACAGAAGGATGGTAACACCATCACGGGAAATTTCTGTTTCAATGACTGGATCATCCAATTCATCGGATTTTAGCCAAATCAGCAGCGATTCGCCTTGTTCGACCCATGCACCGTCGACGGGCGAAACGAAGCGAAGCACTTGCGGCAGGACCTCGGGATCGTCCACCACATTCACGGCTACTGTAGCCGAACTTGTGGCCTCGCCGTCGTCTGCGGTAAATCGCAAAAGCCACGTACCCGATGATGGAAATACAGCATCTGTCTGAAGGGCATCGGGATCCGTCAAAACCACACCGCTGGGGCCAGAAACAACGCTCCAACTAAGCAACAATGGGGAAGGCCCTGCATCCGGGTCGCTAGCCGTAGCAGAGAGGGTTACGGTGTCGTTCGGCCAAATAAGAATCTGATCTGACGGTACCGTGAGCGTGGGAGCGAGGTTTGGGGCACCGCCGGGACGATCCCAATAATCAAGGGGATTGGTTCCCGCCTGAAACTCTTGCAAATTCGTAAACCCATCCCCATCCGCATCCGCGTGAGGGTCCACTCCAAGTTGAGCAAAGTAATACAACTGCCAAGCATCCGGTAAGCCACTTCCATCGGAATCAACCGAGACAAAAGGATCCAATCCAAACTGAATTTCTGTCCAGTTGGAAACACCGGTTCCGGAGAAATCGGCTGAAAGCAAATCGGAGGCAGGATCGTCGCTGTATTTTAAACGCCAGAATCGACGGTCTGTTTCTATTTGAAACCCCCAGGTAATAGCAGACTCAAATCCTTCTTCATACACGGGAAAGTAGCTCCAGTTAATCAAATCATCGGAGTGCTCAATAAAGTAAAAATGCTCATCGTAACCCCACCAGGACAGCATGATATCGCCAGGATCGGAGGCGCGATAAACGATCAAACCTGAATTTTCCTGATCATTTCCGTCCGGCGGTTGAAGCGGAGGAGCGGCAACGAGTAGCCCGCTGCTGCCTAAAAACAAAGCAAAGAGTGCTGAAATTGGGTGGCGCTTCATAGCAGAAATCAATTAGCGGACTTTCCAGAAGTTGATAACGGTATCCTTCGGCTCAGGCGGATTGGCTTCGTGCCAGGCGCGGCGGGCCGCACTCATGACTTTGTCATACTCATAGGCGGCGATGAGCTGTTCCTCGTTGGCCGCGTAATGACGGTGCAGCGCGTCAAGCTCCTCGTAAAGTGCTTCGGGAATAGTGGACTCCGAATCAGCCATGATGATATACTCGGGCTCGGTGCTGCTCATAAAATCCGCCGGAACCAGCGAGAGCCAAGGCTCGAGCGTGCGCGGCTCATATTGAAAGCCCTTTTCAGCTGCGTGGAGCGCGATTTCCTTTTCACGGGTGGAATCGACTTCGTCAACGAATAAAAAGCTCATCCAGCGGTTGGTTTTATCCTCGAACTGGACGACCCCGCGGAGGTAGCGGAAGTCGATATTGCTAAGAATCGTCCACTTCATCCGGCTCTCATCCCGCCAAGTGACTTTCGTTAAAGTTTCATCGAAGACCGTGGCTGTGAGATTGAGTTTACGGGGACTCGGCTGCTCAGCTATCCAAGCTGCGAATTGCGCTTCTGTCCATTGGGGTTCGGCTGCAACTTCGCTTGTGGATGTTCGATTGCTTAGCTTAACGGGTTCGGGCGGTGCGACTCGCCGGAGAATGGTTTTGTAAGCCCCGTGATCCACTTCCCATTCCTCGAAAGCAGGCACCGCCTCCATGAAGGCTTTGCGGGCCGCTTCTCTCGCCGCGCGAGCCTCCATCTCCATGGCGATTACCGCATCGGCCTGCGCCTGCATCGGCACTTTTGGAGCGTCTCTCGCTTTGACAGGCAGAAGAATAAACAAGAGGGCAGAGGCTGCGAAATAAGCGAAGCAAGGTCTCATTTTTTTAATGGAGGTTTATTGGCTAAGTATGTCGAGCTGAAAAATTCGAAAATATCAAAAAAATCAAAGTCTAGCTTCGTTTTTTTAATTTATAAAATCCGTAGTCTTACTTTGTGAATAAACATCGGCTCGGCCTGCGGATCGCCTCGTTAAGGCAAGAAAGAAAACTTTCTCAAGAGTTGCTCGCGGAAAGATCTCAGTATTCCACCGAGTTCATCAGCTTAATAGAAAGGGGCATACACTGGCCTTCACTACCTGGCCTGGTTCGTATTGCCTCTGCTCTTGATACTGACCTAAAGTCAATTTTCGATTTCAAGAACGAGACGGTAACAGCACCGAGAGAGCTTGCAAAAGGAACACGCCCAGTGGGGCGTCCGCGCATCCATCCGAAACCAAACCCGGATCTACCGAAGAGGCCCAGAGGGCGCCCTCGTTCGGTTAAGAAATAAGGTTTGAAACCCCGAGGGCGAATACCGAGGTATTTGCAATGACGAGTAAAAAAGCCGATTTGCAAATTTAGTCCTAGAGGAAATAACGAAGGTTGAGCTTCCACTACAGTCTACGCCCATGGGCGCGTTGGTTTCGGCGCGGCGGGAGCGCCTACTTCTTCTTCGAGGCTGGGGCGACGAATTTTTTGCTGTCGATCACGCGCTGCTTTTCTTTGTTGGCGGCATCGGATTTGCCCTGCTTCTGGCTTTGGTTCTTTTGTTTGGATTTTGGTGATTTGTCGCCGATGGGGTGTGTTGGTTTTTGGTTTGGTTACAGGGACTCGCAGTGTGTCTTTGAGCCAAAGGTATTGAAGTGCCTGACTGCGAACTTTGCAGTGCGGTGGGCCTCACTGTAGCCTAGTCGATCAGCTTCTTAAGCTCTAGAATCTTAATTTCCTTCATCGGATCATCAACAACATACTCAATTAGATAGCTCCTGACTCTAAGTTGCTGAACTATTCTGCCTTTTTTGTCTTCATACGAAGCATCCGACTGGAGATAAGGATTCTCAGGGAGTACCGAGAACAAGCTGTTTATCTGTTATACTCCTCGCCGATGGACTTTCAAGTTCATATATGGCAAGCTAAAGTAGGAGGGTCACACAAAACGATGGCATTCAACCAGCGTTTTTAGCCAGGCCAATCTCGGCGAGGCTATCGAGAATTTCGTGAAAACCGCCGGTTTTTTTGAGTTCTTCCAGAGATTTATTGCTGGAGAGGCGGATGAAAAACTGCTCTTCCCTGAGATTGAGGCCATGTTTCTGGATATCGATCAGGGCTGCGAATATATTAGGGCGCCCCTGTTGCTCATAGCCGAAGGCCTCACCCCCGACCAAATGCCAGAAATAGACGTTTTGCGCGGAACCGTCTCTTGTGTAGACACCAAATTCCGCTGGTTGAAAGGGGGTTTCTTGATTATAAAACGGAATACTGTATTCGCGTTCGACACAGGTCCAGCCGTTGAGCACCCAGCAGGTGTCCGGGGTATGCGCCCCTGCCCAGCGGTAGGAGGCCTTGCCGGGAGTCCAGTAGGCCACGTAAAGCCCCACAAAAGTATCCCCACGCTCAAATACGCGGAAGAGGGCATCGTCGAAATTCAAGAAATCGCTGATCCGGGCACTTGATTCGGGGGACTCTGCCATGTCCAGGTCGCGGATGCTCCAACCTTCGAGCGTGCGCGGAACGATTTGCGCAAGTGGCTCCATCAGAGTCGCTTCGGGAGGTGGCGTCAGTGCAAAGTAGGCTCGGAGCGAAAGCCCGCTGAGGAGGATAAAGGCTGCGGCGATGAGGAGTGTTTTCTTCATAATCAAAAAATAAGACCCGTTAAATCAAAGCTAGTTCTTCGCTCGGGTCAATGATTTGAGCAATTATGGGTTTGCTTGTGTGAGAACACTCTATTGCTTTCTCGTCCAAACGCACTTTTCTCCGGTAGTCTCCTATGTCCACAATTATTGATAAGCACGGAAACATAGCTTTCTTCGGGAAGCTGAGTTGGGATAATTTTATGGATTGGTTGGTCACCCTTTGCCTGGGGACCATCATAATTTTGACAACGCTTAATCTGGGGAGCGTGCGCGCGGATACGTCACTCGCGCTCTTACCGCTTTATATCTTATTGCTTTGCCTGCATGGGGTCTGGCTCCTAACCAACCGCGAGTCGAGCAGGCAGTTGAGCTTGGGTCCTCTTTTGTTTTTGCCAGCTTTGCTTTGGCTGTTTGGTAGCGTCTGGTGGCTCACTCCGGTGCCCTGGCTGGGTTGGACCGAATTACTCTACGCGGTGCAGGCCTTCATTGTATTATGGGTGCTCTCCAACAATGTGCAAACGAGAGCACAGCTATGGCTGCTCATCATCATGAGTCTCGCTCCTGCTGGCTTGGCCATATTCAATGGATTTTATCAATTTTTCCAAAGTCCATCCAGGCTGGGGGGGGCTCTAATCGACTATCCTTTGGTGTTAAATGCCGAGTTTCTCGGGCGCGCCACGGGGGTCTTTGCGGATCCTTATACTTATGCTGCTTTTCTAATTGTACTTCTGCCCTCGATCCTAATTGCCACCGTAGTTCGGCGCCTACCGAAGATTTTGCGGGTGCTCTCTTTTTACATCGCACTTGCGCTGATCGTGTCGATTACGCTCACCCAAGTCTATTGGGCGGCTTTGGTCATGATTATTTTACTCGGATTGGTGCCTTGGTTTTGCTTTCGCCAGGTCAAGTGGCGAATTTTATTTTCATTGGTTTCGATGGCGCTGGTTTCGATCCTGCTGGCACTGGTCGTGGCTTATCACCCCTTATTTGAAAAAAGTTTTGCAGACGCGGTGTCTGAGGAGGGAGAGGCGGGTGTACGCCTAGTTTTGTGGGAAGAGGCCTTGGTTATGGCTAAGGCGAATCCAGTCAGCGGAGTCGGCGCGGGCGCTTATCGCATCGCTTTCGAGCAAAGTTCTGAGCGATCACTCACCAGACTGCCGGAAAGCCCCCAAAACGATTATTTATTGATTCTAAGTCAGCTCGGTGTCGTGGGCTTCTGCCTGTTTATGCTGCCGATTTTCTATGTGCTGGCAAAGTCATTTTCCGCTCTGCGCAAGGAGCCTCATGGTCTCAAGCTTCGCGATCGTGAGGGAGTCATCATGCCCCCGCAGCGTTTCTTCTTATCTATTGGACTGACTGGATGTATTGCCTTTGGGCTTTGTATGTTCACGACTTTCACCTTTTACGTCCCTGCACTGACGCTTTACGGCGTTTTGTGGTTTTCCATCCTGGTCAAAACAAGTTTTCGGAATAGCTGGTCTCTGGGGCAGCATCGATTCATTCGTCTGGCCTGCTGTTTGCTGGCAAGTGGCTTTGGGGTTGCGTTTTACGCAGTGGCTTCCGACAAGCTGGAATCCAGGGGGCTGGAATCCAGGGCCAATCAGGAGCTCGACCACCTGGTTGAAATGCGCATACACTTATCTGGAAATACGGATCTGTTGGATCAAGTAATCCTGCAGTTTGAAGAGGCGCTGCTTGCCGATTCAAGGAATGTGGATGCATGGTTGGGGCTCAGTTCGGCCCTGTGCCAGCTCTATTACAGGAGTCCAGCTGACTTCGAGGTTCATAGTGCACGTGCGGTTGACAGTGCCCAGCGCGCAGTCGCGCTCAGCCCGCATTATTGGAGAACCTGGGCGCAGCTCGGCGTGGCATATTCTTTTAATGCGGAGCCAGAGCAGGCCGAGGCCGCTCTTTTGCAGGCATTGGAGCGGGCACCCAATAGTAGCGATGCGCATTATTACTATGGCGCGTTTATCGGGGCCGAGGCATCCCGAAGGGAGGAGGCTTTAGGCCATGCCCGGCGGGCCCTGGAAATCAATCCGGACAATTCTGTTGCCCGACGACTGGAGCAAAAGCTATTAATTTTCTGATGTTCAAACAAATCATTATCGCACTTGCTGCTGTTTTTCTCGGGTCTTCACTGTCTGCCGGAGAGCGATGGGTTCGAGGTGCCTTTGTGCTGCATTCACTGGAAGGTGAAGTCTCTCTGGGCGAATTGGGGCAGGAAAGCTTTTCACCAGAGCCCTCAGACCTGCCTTTTGCTATGGGAGGATTACTTGTGGCTGGCGCGAAGCCCGGTTCGCATATTCTCCTGAGCGCTTCCAATCGGGTCTTTATGGAATTTAGGGGCGAGGGTAGCTTCCGAGTAGAGCGATTCGAGCAGATCATGCCTGAAGAGGACGCTTGGCGGCAAAGCGAGGAAGAGTCCGGGCAGAGCCGGATGCTTGTTTTTCTGCGCTCGGGGCAGTTATTTATAGACAATCGCGCGACCAGTGACGCATCGCAACACTCAGTCGAAACGCCTATTGGCAGGGTATCCGGGGGGCTGGCTTTATGGCAAATACGAATAAGCCACGATCCTCGTAATGATATTTTTAACTTCGAAATCAGCTGCAGTGACGGTCGTCTGCGTTTTACCGACAACCGTGGTGAAAATTATGTTTTACGAGGCGGGCAACGTTTGACCGGCGCAGGCGGACGGATGAATCCTGGGATTGAGGTTGTCGATGTGACGAATGCGGACCGTCAGGCGATGCAGGGCTTTATTGCCAGAAGAGAAAATGTTCGGGACTTAGCGGACGGGTTTGCTTCATACGCTGCCTCAATAGAGCCGATGGTTGCTTTACCCAACCCTGAGCAGGACATAGAAGAGGCGGCGGTGGGAGTGCGCGCTGTTAGGCGAGTCGTTATTGAGCACGCCCCGAGAACGGATTCACTGGTTCCATTTCGCGGGGAAATACCGCCTCCAAGGGGCGCTCGAGCCGATTTGTTTTAAAAAATGCGGTGAAAAAATTCCAACAGGGTGTCAGTTATTTTCTGATTATTGCCGTTTCCGTCGGCGTGTGGGGAGTCTTTGCCGGGAGTTCCCTAATGGATGGTTTGGAGGACGAGGCACTGCGCTGGCGGTACTTGGCCAGAGGAGAGTTACAATCGACCGCTCCGATTATCTATGTCGATCTCGATGCGGAGACAGTTTCCTACATGGGTGATCGGCCCTGGGATCGCCGGGAATTTGCCGTCCTTTGCGCTGCCCTGCTCGGCCCTGGTCAGGCCAGAGTTGTGGGGATCGATATTATACTCTCAAAATTCGGTGCAGGAGCCTTGCTTGATGTGGAAAGGGCCAGGCGGGGAGACGCTTTTCTGGGTAGTGTTGTGGAGGCCTTCCCGGAACAGATTGTGCTGGCTGCCGCCTATACTGGAATTCAGTCGTCATTTCTTGAGGAATTTGGCTACTTGCCGCTCATCCGGCAGGGACTGGGTGATCCGGAAACAGCCCCCTTCCCAGAGGCACCCTCCTTTCCGATTATTAAGGAAAATGTGGGGCGCCTGGCCTTGGTTAACGTAGATGAAGGGCTGACTGCGGGCACAGTGCCTTATTATGTTCCTGCATTTGTTCGGGTCGTCGGTCCGAGGTTCAGCTTACATTTAATCGATGGAGCCAAGCGACATTTTGAGGCGGTGCTCAATCAACCGGATGTAATTATCGATGGAGATCGGGTAAAGTTGATTGATGCGGATGGGTGGTCGCCGATTTCAATGACCATGCACCACGAGCAAACTTTTTACTCCCTTGGCCTGGAGATGTTCCTCGCCGCTCATGGATTGAGCGAGAGTGCGGTCACCATTGAAAGCGGTTATCTCAATATAGAACGCGAGGGGGTGGCTTTTCGGCGAATACCCTTGGTCTCAGAGCAGTCGATGGAGGTGAATTGGTTTGAGGCTTGGCCCGCTTCGAGCTCTGAGACGCGTATCAGCATGCAAGCTGTTTTGCGCCAGGTGCATGCTCTGGCGGAAGCCGAGCGGCTAGGAGACAGCGCAAGCGTTGAGGAATTGGAAGCCTGGTTCACTCGTTTCAAGGATAAAGTGATCTTCCTTGGTCCAGTGGACCCACTGTTGGAAGATATCGCCCCTACACCATTTAATCGCGAGCCCGTGCCCAAGGTCGGCCTCCATGCCAATATTTACCGAACAATTGAGTCGGAGGCCTATGTGCGCCGCGCTGGCATGGCTGAGACGATGGTTATTTTGAGTCTACTGACCTTGTTCGTTTCGCTCTTTGTTCTACGCAGCGGCTGGACCCGGGGGATTTCTGTGGTGGCCCTGTTTGCATACATTGCTGTGACTTTTTTCGTTTTTTCCAAATTCCACTATGTCCTGCCACTGCTGGCTCCGGTCGGTGCGGCGACGATGGCAGCTGTGTTCTGTGGTCTGTTAAAGCTCGGTTCCGAGGAGTGGCAGCGGCGTCGAATTAAAACCCTCTTTGGTGCGTATGTCTCTCCGGAATTAGTCGAACAAATGGTCGAGGCGCAGCAAAACCCACAACTGGGCGGGGTGGAGAGTGAGATCACGGCATTATTTTCTGATGTGGTTGATTTTTCCGCGCTTTCCGAAGAACTGAGTCCAGAGCGGTTGGTTGCATTGATGAATGAATACTTGGGTGCCATGACTGAGGTATTTCAAGCACAGTCAGGCACGTTGGATAAATATATTGGAGATGCTATCGTGACCATGTTTGGTATGCCGGTTTGGACGGAGGACCATGCCGCTCGCGCCTGCTTATCCGCCCTTAAAATGCAGGAGCGGCATACGCAGCTGCGCAAGCAATGGGCCGCATCCGGCAAGTGGCCTAAGAGTGTTTCCAGAATGCGCACGCGGATCGGTATCAACACGGGCCTCGCCGTGATCGGAAATATGGGCAGCGAGATGCGTTTCAATTACACCATGATGGGCGATTCGGTCAATCTGGCGGCCCGCTGTGAAAGTGGTGCCAAGCAATATGGTGTGTATACCATGATTACAGAAGATACCTTGCGAGCGGCTCTAGCAACCGGCCTGGAGTTACGCTACCGCATGCTGGATCGAGTTATCGTGAAAGGTCGGAACCAGGCGGTCGTCATTTACGAACTGTGGGAAGATTCAATATGCTCGGAGAGTTCGAGTCGCTGTAAGCAGGCTTATGAAGCGGCACTGGAACTCTATTTCAAGGGCGAGTGGGGCGCGGCTTTGAGCGGATTTGAAGATGCTGCCGAGCACGAACCGGGTAAAGCTTACGCGCCGACCACGCCGTCAGAAGTATTGGCCAGTCGCTGCCGAGAATACCTTGAGACTGGAGGGCCGACGAGCTGGAAGGGTGCGTTTCAATTGGAAAGTAAATAGCTCAACGCGGTCGCGAGCTATCAGGTAAAATCTAATCAATCGACTTTTGATTAATCCCAGCTGATCCGACGGTCCAAGTTCTCTGGTCGGCTGACTTCAGCCACGAGGTTCTCGCCTTGATATACCTTGATCCAGACACCTTCCATTTTATCTTTGCTGGTTCGCTTTCCCCCGCTGGCCCAGGAGTACCCAGGCGCAAGCTTGGTCTCCAGCATCGGAAACTGACCCGTCGTGGTGTTGCCATCCGAGCGGGCGGGTATATCTGCCACTTCAGTTTTGCCCTTGATTTTGCGGATTTCCCCCTCACTGCGTCGCTCTGCAGCAATAGCATCTTCAAATTTTAATACAAGGTATTCGATACGCACATCCGTCATGTCAAAGGCCGATTTGTTCGTGAGCACGATTTCGTAGCCCTCTTGCCAGCGTCGGCTCAAGACTCCACCTGAGCCTTCGAAGCTCGAACGATCCGTGATATGTGTCCTGAATCGAACATCAACGTTGTTCTTGAATGCAGCTAGTTTTTCCCAGGCTCGGATAAATTCCTGGTCTTCCTGTCCGAAGATAGAGATGTCGACCTTGGTCGCGAGCCCATCTTGTCGTTCGATAAACACATCATCGCCGCTCACGAGGGTAAGTTTCGCCCGCATTTCGCGCCCCTGGGGGTCTGTGAATGTTCGGAATTCCGATTCGGCAGCCTGTAAGAGGCAGGCGAACAACAAGGTAGAAACGCAGAGGTAAAAGTAACGCATATTAATTCTATAGTCAGCGTTTGTTGAGAAGGCCAGCTAATATTTATTCATGTTTGGGTCGACTTCCGTTGCCCAGGCGTGGATACCGCCCGCTAGATTGATAGCATTGTTAAATCCTCGGGCCTCCAAATACTGCACCACGTGCAGACTACGCATCCCGTGGTGGCAGAAAACAAGCAGCGGCACCTCCCTGGGCAAGGCTTCGTAACGCTCGGTGATCTCAGCCATGGGAATATGCTGGCTACCTTCGATGCGGCAGATCGCCAGCTCCGAGTCTTCCCTCACATCCAAAAAGACGGCTTCCGCATGATTATCTATTAAAATAGAGGCCTCTTTGACACTGATTTCCTTGTTCATTGGGTATCTTTCATGATGATTGCAGCTCAGATGTCAAAGAATGCTGCCATAATCGTTCCCGCCCGCCTGGCTTCCACCCGCTTCCCGCGCAAGTTACTTCACGAGGTGCGGGGCAAGCCGATTATTCTTTGGACGGCTGAACGCATACGCGCGGTCGCACCAGAGTTTCCGCTCTACTTTGCAGTCGATGATGCAGCCCTGGAAGCATGCCTATCGGGTGCCGGCTTTCAAACCGTGCGAACCCGCGCCGACCATCCCAGTGGCACGGACCGTCTGGCTGAGGCCAATGCGGTGGTCGGTGCCTCGATGGTGATAAATGTGCAGGGAGACGAGCCGCTGGTTACCGGTGAGCAGATTCGGGCGCTGGTCAATGGACTTGCGGGCGAGGCCTCGGTGGCGACATTGGCTGTGCCCTTTGTCGAGCCCAGGGATTTTGCCAACCCCAACCAAGTGAAAGTGGTGCGTGACCGAGCCGGCTACGCGCTTTACTTCTCCCGCTCGCCAATGCCCTTTGTTCGCGATAGCGCCGGGCAACCCGATGCCGCTTGGCTCAAGCAACACCCATGCTACCGGCACCTCGGGCTTTACGCCTACCGGGCCGATTTTCTGCAGGCCTTTTCCAGCTTGGAGCCGGGCTTCCTTGAGCAGGCTGAGAAACTGGAGCAGTTGCGCGCCATGGAGCACGGCTACCGGATTCACGTGGGTCTCACGGATCAATCCACCATCGGAATCGACACGCCTGAAGACATTCTTGAGTTTGAAGCCAGCTTGACAAAGTGAGCGACTCGTCGCCGTATAGGAGTGACATGCCACCGACTATGACAACCGATTCTCCTAAACTCGATTTGGAACCCACCAGCTTGCCTGATGCGCGCGGCCACTTCGGTCCCTATGGCGGCATGTATGTGCCCGAGACCTTAATGACGCCCCTCTTCGAGCTGACGGAAGCCTACCAGGCGGCCCGAAAAGATCCCGCCTTTCAAGTTGAGTTGGACACTCAGCTGCGCGAGTTTGCTGGCCGGCCCACGAATCTCTACTTCGCCGATCGGCTGACTGAGCACTGCGGTGGGGCTAAAATTTATCTAAAGCGCGAAGATCTTCTGCACACCGGAGCGCACAAGATTAATAATGCCATTGGACAGGCTCTGCTCGCCAAGCGCATGGGCAAAAAGCGCATTATCGCCGAGACCGGAGCGGGCCAGCATGGCATCGCTACCGCAGCCATTTGCGCAAAAATGGGTTTTGAGTGCGTGATCTATATGGGCGAGGAAGACATGCGCCGCCAATCGCTCAACGTGTATCGCATGCGCCTTTGCGGTGCTGAGGTGCGCGCCGTCACCGCCGGGCAACGGACCCTCAAAGAGGCGGTCAATGAGGCCATGCGCGACTGGGTGACAAATGTCAGAACCACGCACTACATCATCGGCTCGGCCCTTGGTTCACACCCATTTCCCATGATGGTGCGGGACTTTCATCGCGTGATCGGGGAAGAGTGCCGCCGGCAAATACTCGAAAAAGAAGGTCGACTGCCTGACGAAGTATCCGCCTGCGTCGGCGGCGGCTCGAATGCGATTGGTATCTTTTTTGCCTTTTTAGAAGATCTCGGGGTCAGGCTCGTCGGCGTCGAAGCCGGGGGGCGCGAGATCAAGCGAGGGCACCATGCCGCACGTTTTGAGGGCGGCCAACTCGGCGTCCTGCAGGGTGCCAAGACTTGGATTTTACAAGACCCCGAGGGGCAGATCGACCTCACACACTCGGTTTCGGCGGGCCTCGACTACGCCGCAGTCGGCCCGGAGCATGCTTATTACAAGGATAAAGGCCGCATCGATTTCGGCTACGCCAGCGATGACGAAGCCCTGCAAGCCTTTCAAGACCTTTGCTCGATTGAGGGCATCGTCCCGGCGCTGGAATCTTCGCACGGGATTGCCTATACCATGAAGCGTGCCCGCGAGCTGGGACCGGATCAAATCATCATTGGCAATCTCAGTGGTCGCGGTGATAAGGATGTGCAGGAAGCCGCGCGCGTGCTCGGGAATAAAGAATGACGGATTGGAATACCAAATGTTCGGTCGCGGCATAAAGCCGCTGGCTACGAAAGCCTATTTTAGTAACTAACATCACGTTCACTTTCACCCTCACTGCACACTCTAGGATGCTCCTCGTAATCGACAATTTCGACTCCTTTACCTATAATCTGGTCCAATATTTTGGCCAGCTTGGGGTGGAGCAGCAGGTCTTTCGTAACAACGCCATCACGGTGGATGAAGCGCTGGCCCTGGATCCGGACCGCGTGATGATCTCGCCGGGGCCCTGCTCGCCCAATGAGGCGGGTGTGAGTCTGGCCATGATTGCCGCCTTTGCGGGCAAGAAGCCACTCCTCGGCGTCTGCCTCGGGCATCAGAGCATCGGGCAGCATTTCGGTGGTCGGGTCGTCCGGGCAGACAGGCTCATGCACGGAAAAACCAGTCCGGTCACGCATCGCAATACCGATTTGTTCCAGGGCATGCCCAATCCCATGCAGGCCACGCGCTACCACTCTCTACTCGTCGAGCGTTCCAGCTTGCCTGACTGTCTCGAGGTTACTGCCGAGACCGAAACGGGCGAAATCATGGGACTGGCACATAAAGATCTGCCCGTCTGGGGTGTCCAGTTTCATCCCGAGTCCCTGGCCACGGAGCAGGGGATGCGGATGCTGGAAAACTTCCTGAAATTGTAATTATGCGTTGTCCTAAATGTGCCTCCCTCGAGACCAAAGTGCTCGACACCCGGACCGGTAAAAACGAAACCTCGATTCGTCGTCGTCGCGAGTGCCTGGACTGTGGCTATCGCTTTACCACGATAGAAGAAGTCCTGCGGGCCGACCTGCAAGTGGTCAAGCGCGATGGGCGGCGGGAGGATTTTGACCGCGCCAAGATGTTGGGCGGCTTGAAGAAGGCGGTGGAGAAACGCCCCATTGATGTCATGCAAATCGAGATGCTCATCGCCGATGTGCTAGCCTCGCTGGAGAAGGAGTTTGATCATGAGGTGCCAGCGTATGCAATCGGCGAGCAAATCATGGCGCGGCTCCGACATCTCGATCAAATTGCTTATGTTCGTTATGCCTCGGTCTATAAGGACTTCCGGGATTTGGCTGAACTGGCCCGGGAGATTAACGAGCTGAAGGCATCGACGGAAAATGCCTAAGTCCACCACGGATGCCGTAGCGCGCCTGCGCACTCTCAACGAATTACTCGCGCGTGTCTCAGACACCGAGCGGGCAGATCACGCCCGCCGCGCATTGGAGTTCGCCTATCGAGAGCACCCCGAAGACCTTCTCCGTGTCCCGATCGGTGATTATGTCGATAAGCTGGCCCACTTGCATTTTGGTCCGGGGCCAGGCACAGCCGATTTTGCCTTTGCCCACTGGCATGTGCCCCGCCTCGACGACTTCAGCCCGCTTTGGATTCGTCAGGCGATTGTCACCGAAATGAAAAAACTTGCGGGGCGCCGTGAGGCCCTGCTCCTGGTCACGGGCTTGCGCCAAGCCGTCTGCGCGGAAGGATGCTATTGGACTAAACAGCGCGAAGCCCAATATCAAAGAGTCCGTGGCTGGATCGATGCGCTGGCCTGCGCATGGGCCACGCGTGGTTCACGCCTTGAGGTCGTGGTGCTTTGAGTGGTTCAGCCGATGACATCTGGCAAACGATGGTTTTTTAGACCTTTGTCATTTATTTCTCAGCCATTCGTGTTTAGCCTGCTATCATGTTTACAGGAATTGTTGAAGAAACGGGTCGCGTGCAGTCTTTCGAAGCGCGCAGTAACGCTTGGCGTCTGGTGCTGGAGGCGCAGCATGTGACTCAGGACCTACAACTGGGTGACAGTGTCGCCGTCAACGGCTGTTGCTTGACAGTCGTTGCGTTTTCCGAGGGTCATTTGGAATTCGACCTACTGGAAGAGAGTGTTCGCCTGACCTCAATCGGCGGACTCGGCCCAGGTGGTCGGGTTAATCTGGAGCGGGCGCTGCTGCCTTCGACGCGGATGGGCGGGCACTTCGTCTCCGGCCATGTCGACGGCACCGGAGTGATTGAGGCGATTGAACCGCGTGGCAAAGATTTCTTTTTCCGGATAAAGTGTGATGCCGATAAGCTACGCTACATCGTGCACAAAGGCTGTATCACAGTGGACGGTATTTCGCTCACTGTGGCCGAAGTCGATACCTCCGGTTTTGCTATTTGGCTCATTCCCCACACTATGCAGGTGACCAACCTCCACACCAAGCAAGTCGGGGACCTGGTCAATCTGGAATACGACCTGATCGCGAAGTATGTGGAGAAGCTTTTTACCGCAAAATAGAGAGCCTTCCAAGACTTTTTGCCCTGGGCACCTCAGCCAGGGTGCAATTAAAAGTGCGGGGTAACTCAAGCAGCGTATTTTAATTCTGTCCAGTAGTCTTCCCATTGTTGGTTAGCTCTCATAGCTCTGGCTCTGACGAAGTTTTCGGCGGTTTCCATACTCCAACTTGCACCAGGAATTTTCATCCTGGCTTGTAGGACGTGTTTGTTGCCGCTTTCGATCAGCCCGCTACCCAAAGGAAGATCCTTATCGATGGCTTGGTCGTAGGTGAGGTAATCTCGGCGATTTTCCAAGTAACGCCAGGCGCGGCGCACCGGGCTCATTTCCTCGGACACACTGGGCGCTTCACGGTGTTTTTCCAAGTCTCTAATGACCCGTTCACTGCGTCCGGACTTCAACCTTTTCTTCTGCGTCTTCAGCCATCGCTTAGGGTGTGTCGAGCAAGTTTCGGCAGCTTGGCCCAGATACTCCAAAACATGGTATAGGTCGATCAAGAGCTTCCCCTGACTTCCGAAAGCGACACTGCGCTGGGAATCGATCCAAGTCGCTCCGTCGGCCAAGACGTGAACGCGACTTTGCGTGGACATGCCGACCGACTTCGCGGCCTGTGCCCACAGTGCGGCGACCGAATCGACCGGGCCAAAGGTGGCATCATAGCGGACAGTGTCTGAATCATGTTTTGAACAAGCGCATAGGCGCACCTCGCGATAATCAACCTGCCGAGACTTGCGTCTGTCGCCTTTGGCTTGAGTGCTGCTCACGATTCGGACGAAAGAACCGTCGGCCTCGGCAATGAGTTGCTCGGCTCCGCGCGAAGGCAGGGCATTGGCCCGTTTCGCCCGCGCGGATTGTCGAAGCGCAATCTTTGCTGCATGTTTGCGCGAAACCTGTGCCACCGCACTGAGCGGTAGTTCAAAGCCATAATGTTCGGTGATGCCATTGGCGGCTTGTTGGAAAGATTTCTCGAAGCCAAAGTCCGAGACCGCACGCTGCAAGGGCATCGAGCAACGGCGGTTGGACACGCCCAGGGCGCTAGGAAGCAGGCGGATATAGCTGGATTGATCACTGCGCCAGATGCTCTCTGTTGCGCAGATCAGACCAAATCGACTCCACCATTTTAAGTTTTTTTTTCGCGCATTTGCGCTTCAGGATTCCCGGCTCTCAAATCTTTGCCAAGCTTACGGTCAACCCCGCCGGACCAGCCTGCTAGACTTTCATTGCCAAGCTTGCGAAGCTCTTCGATCAGCATCAGTTCCACTTCGTCGGCACTTCGGATTTTTCCGCCACTGAGCGGTTCATCAGTAATCTGAAGAATCGAATGAATGCGATCCGCCAGTTCAGGGCGATCTGACAGAATTGTCTGAATCGATGTTAATATTGAAGGATTGGTTGCGGCTTTTTTCTTGGGCATCCCAATTCTATTTCAATTAACTGAACGCTTGTACATCTTAAAGTGAAACTTTTTTACCCCGCACTTTTAATTGCATGGCGCCATCCAAGCTCGCTGAGTTGGGAAGTCGCTGGAACGAAACATAAACCACTAAGAAAGAAGAAAGGAAGAAACATAAACCAACGATGGAAACACTCAGTTCAAACCCAGCGGGTATTCACCCCCGCGCGGAAGGCCTGACCAGCCACCGCAAGCGAGTCTTGCGTCGTCAGTCGAGAGGCTGGCACGAAGCGTAGACAGCGAGTTGTAAAGCCTGATGATAGAGCCTCGAAATTATGATCGGTGGAGTCTTCGTGTTTGCAATAGCGGGGACAACACGGGCGCACCCAAAAGAAGCCAAAGCGGCGATCGGTCTGGTGCGCACGTCCGCCCGTGGTCGGAGAATCAGGCAGAGCAATATCGGGGTTTGGCGGGAAGATGGGAGAGCCTCCCGTTTCCTTGGCTAACTACCAGATCGGGCGATACTGGTTTACCAACGCCCAAAGTCCCGGCGGCAGTCGTGCCCGCTGCGGAATTGAAAAGCGCACGACAAACCAAGGTATTGTATGGCGAGGGAGACCGAGCCACCGAGACGAACGAAGGCAGTCTTAGCCTCTGCATAGTAGCGCTTGAAAAGCGGGGAACTTACCCGGAGGACCCGTGGAGTAGCCAAGGCGGAGGTCGGATCATGGAAGCCCGGTATGGGAACTACGCATGGACAACAGAGACATGAAAAGCGTATCCACGAAACAGCTGGGCATAGCAAACACAGCAAAGAAGTATCCGCATGAAGCAATCACGGTGCTGCACCCGAACATGGACGAGCACTGGCTATGGGAGGCCAGCGAGCGCGTGCGCAAAAGCGGCGCGCCTGGTGTGGACGGCCAAAGCCGTGCCGACTATGAAGAAGGTAAAGCACAGCGATTGAAGGACTTGCTCCGAAAAGCCAAGGATGGCAGCTACCGCGCCCCGCCTGTCAAACGGGTCTATATCCCCAAAGACGGTGGCGAAAAGCGCGGAATCGGCATCCCGACCTATGAAGACAAAATCCTGCAACGCGCAGTGGTGATGCTGCTGGAACCGATTTACGAAGGGATGTTTCACGACTTCTCTTTCGGCTTTCGTCCCGGCAAGTCACCGCACCAGGCACTCAAGTACCTGTGTGACCAATGCTACAAACAAGATGTGGCCTACGTGCTGGACGTCGATTTACGTAAGTATTTTGACACCATCGACCACAAGCATCTTCGCGAGATACTCCACCGAAGGGTGGGAGATGGCGTGATCACACGCCTGATAAACAAATGGCTCAAAGCCGGTGTCTGGGAGGAGGGCCGCGTGCACACTCCCGAAGCCGGTAGCCCGCAGGGCGGTGTGATTAGCCCCCTGCTGAGTAATGTGTATCTGCACACCGTCCTCGACGACTGGTATGTCAAAGACATCCAGCCGCACCTGCAAGGCAAGTCCTTCATGGTGCGCTATGCCGATGACTTCGTGATGGGATTTGCAAATAAGAGCGACGCCGAAGCAATGCTGGAAGCACTGCGGGAACGCTTCGCCGCCTACGGGTTGCAGATACATCCGGAGAAAACGCGACTGGTGCGGTTCAAACGACCGAGTAAATACCCGGATGATCAGGAAACAAAACCCGAGACCTTCGACTTCCTCGGCTTCACGCATTACTGGGGCAAATCACTCAAAGGTAACAATGTGGTGCATCAGAAAACCTCCGGTAAACGCTTCCGCCGCTCACT
>REBV01000074.1 GCA_007692545.1 Puniceicoccaceae bacterium | reverse complement strand
ACATGAAGGTTCTATTTGGAAGATTTCCCTCCCAGAGGGCTTTGGTCGCTCTGTCGGTCGGAACATGGTTGAGGTGGATGGCGAAATGCTGCTCCCCGCCCGTTGGCCGGTCGCGCTTTCACCGATTGATTTTGACCGACGCGGGATGGCGACCGCGATCGGGGGTGGGGTAGGGAGTGAGTCCGGCCCTCAACCGCCTTATTCTGGCACAAACTTCCGCGATGGTTATTACTTCGATCCGGAGCTGGCTTCCCTGCCTGATGGGCTTTGGGATGGTGCCCATATCGATATTTGCGCCGGGCATAACTGGTGGGTCAAGACGGGAGTGGTAACGGGCAAGGTCGGGGATCGCCTGGATTTTCGTTACCAGTTTCATGACAACTTTAATCCGATTCTCGACACGCCCAAGCAGGCAGACCGCTATGCGATATGGGGACACTTAAATGCGCTGGATCAACCGGGAGAATTTTTTCTCGATATCAACGGGCTGAACGGTCCGACCAATACTTTATACCTCTGGCTTCCCGATAGTGGATCGCCGGATGGCCGTTCCATCGCAGTGCTCCGCCGTGAGCACGCGATCATGCTGGGCGATCATTCTCACTATGTTTTTCGCGATATCAATGTACGGGGTGGCACGGTGACGATGAACCCCGCTTCAGTGTCCAACCATTTTGATGGTATGGATGTTGCCTACGGTTCGACGAATCGGAACATGCTCATTTTCGGCAATAACATATCAGTTCGCTTGGCCGGGGCAGACCACGTTTTTGAGAACGGTTCAGTGCGGGATCTCTACGGTCGGGCCGTCTCCCTCGAAGGCGATAACATTCGGGTTTCCAACTCGGTCCTGCATAATGCGTCGAGCCACCTGATCAGCGCAGCGCCAGCCCAAAACAGCCAAGTCGATTATAACACAGCCTTCCGTGGTGGCAGTACGATTGCGGATATCGGTGCCAAGGCGACCTTGTTTGAATTTAACCACATCTACCAAGGTGGTATGCGCATCACGGACATCGCGCTGATGAACACCTGGAATAGTGGTGATATGGAGGGCACTGAGGTGCGCTACAATTGGGTACATAGCAATCTGGCTCCGCGGGATGGTTCGCTCTCCTGGTGGGGTGGGCAGGGTATCCGGCTCGATTCCGGCCATTCCGAGTTTGGTTGTTCAAACGCTTTGATCCATCACAACCTTGTCTGGAATACTTCGACTGACAGTTCTATCACCTTTTGGGGCTTAACGGATACCATGGTTAACCATGATGACGGGAAGATTTTCGTTTATCACAATACCGTTTCGAGGTCCCTGGTCTTTGGTGGTTCGGGTTCGGTCGCTGGCAACGATGTGCGAAACAATATTGCCCGCGACTTTAACAACCCGACAGGCGGGCTGGCGGGAATCATTTTTGAGGATAATCTCTTCAGTCATATGACGGTCGCGGGTAATCTGGAGGGGGACCCCGGTTTTGTTTCACAAACCAACCATAACTACCAGTTAAGGGAAAATTCCGAGGCACGTGGCGTGGGGCAGTTCATTCCTGGAATCACGGAACCTGCCTCTGAAATTTATCTGGGTGCCTACAATCCAGAGGCAGCGCCCTGGCGTCCGGGAGCTCGCTTGCGGACGCAGGACTTGCCTGCCCTGACAGCAGCTTTTGAGACGGATACCTTTGGTCATGCGCGTTTGGTCCTTCGGGGGCTGCCAGTGGGGCGTACCTTCCCGGACGAATTTGGCCTGCGTCTCTCCGGCCAGGATGCGATTGCCTGGGTCAGCCGCTATGATTTTGAATCCCATGAAGTAGAAGGTGTCTTCACCTTTGATCTCGCGACCCTCCCCTTGGTTTCAGATCTCGCCCTTAGTTTGGATGGCCTCAGTTGGGTCAGCCCGGACGCCTCAACGGTAAGCCGTGATGCACCTGTTCTGGAAACGCTCGACGCGGTCGCGGGACAGCCAGATGTCTTTGTCCTTAGCGGACAGCACCTGGATGGATTTACGCGTCCCTTAATTCCTTTAAGCTTATCCGGTTTTGCCGGGCAGGACTTTAACCGGGATGCCATTCCCTGGATTGTGGACACATCGGCCTGGGTAGCCCTTGGCATGGCCCCTGATGGTTCAGACTTGCGCATTCTGAAGTGGGATGGCGTCACCCCGATCCGTCACCACGTTGAGTACGGCATCGGCCAAGAGGATACCTTGATTTGGCTTTTGAATGCAGAGGGCGATACAGATAACATTATCAGCTTTGAGGATCGCAGTCAGCTCTACCTTTCCTATGGGGATGCAGATGCGGTATCAATCGACGATCCCAATGTCTTAACCGACAGTTACCCCGCCCTGGGGTATGCTGAGCGGATTTTGCACCTGCGGGCTCACGATGTTGCGGAGACTATGGCGGAGGGCCAAGCAGTCTCGCTTTGGAAGGACCAATCTCCGAACGATCATCCGGTTATCGCGTACAGCGAAGCCGTCCAGCCCACGCTGCGGCGCGGTGTGATGGGGGCTTTGCCTGCGCTTGAATTTGACGGCATTGGGAACTTCATGGAAGTGAATGGAACCGATGGCTTAGGGACGGGACCAGCCCGGTTTTTCACGGTGTATCGAAATCCCGAGCCTGGGCCCCAGAAGTGGCAACGTCTTTTTAGTGCGCGTGATAGTGTCGAGGTATTTGATTACGAAACCGGCTATTATGACATTCCATTCACCGACCAGGCTGATCCCGGAAGTGTGCTTGCCCAGGTGAATCCGAGACTTAAGGAAATGAATCGGGATGGCCAGTTTTCGGGTCGAAATTTCGAAATCGGACGGCGCTCAATGCAGTCGCAAGAGCATTTCAGGGGGCAGATCGCTGAGCTGATTGGCTTTTCCGGAAACTTGACGGGAGATGATCGAGCTCGCTTGCTGCAGTATCTGAATTGGAAATACGGCATGACGGTGCGCCCGCAGGTTGAATTGCAGCCAATGCAGACAGACGCAGGGATCACTATCCACGTTGGTGATCAGCTCGCTAGCTGGGTAACAAGGGAAGACGATGGCAGCCTACGCTTTGGAGCGGCCACCTACAGTGGCGGGGAGCCCTTCCCAGTGACCGTCGACCTGGTGTTGACTCTGCCGGATGGGCAGATCCTGACCTTGGTGAATGGGTTTACCTACACCTCGGCGGATGCCGGGGAACCCACCACACGCTACACCCACTGGTCCCTCGATCTTCCCCTGGAAGCGCGGGCGCCCGAATTCATCGGGCCGGATAATCGCCCCAATCTCTTACGCTTCGCCCACGGCGTACCCGCAAATACCCACGGCACAGCCAATGAGTTCTCGATTTTTTGGGATGAGCATGCGGCTGGGCCTGGTCTCGCCGTTCAAATCCTGAGCGGTGGTGAAGCGCATGTTGATCACTATGTGGTGGATAATCTGATTTATCACCTTAAGGCGTCGGAAGACCTAAGCGCTTGGCAAACCATTCCATGGCAGATTGCCGAGGCCCTCCCGCTCAATACTGAGGCGGATCTTTTGAGATTGGAACTTCCCACAACCGGTACGCGTGCCTTCTTTAAGTTGAAGGTGGAAATGGCGAACAATCCCTGAAGCTCCGGGGCAGTGTAGTCGCTCATGTCGCACTTTGCTGCTTGATACGATATCAGGAAGGAGCTGTGTTCCGCGTCTCAGCGGGACTTGTCGCGGCTAATCAGATTCATGTAAGCTCTCGGATTTACATAACAAATACACTTACCCCATTTTTAATATGTGCCTTTCTCTGGATACACCTGTAGCTGACTTTTCCTTGGGAGACTTTGTAGCTCGATACCGCATCGATAGTGAGACGGGCCGCGTCACATTTGAGCTGCTGCCTGCTGATCGCGTTGGCGACACCGTCGCGCCGCGAAAATCGGTCGACACGCCAAGCGTGCACACGGGCCAATCAATCAAGTGGCCCGCAGTACCCGCCCGAAAGTCCGATTCCCTGGTTCAGGTGAAACTCCGCGGAGATGGAGGAGGGGAGGGCTTTGGACTTGGACGCACGATGCGTAACGGACCCTCCGTAGCTAGTCTCGTTTTTGAACGCCAGGAGCTTACAACCTCTCCCGACGGGGCGTTGCGCATTGAAACGGTTTTAGCCGGAGCCCGCGTTCGAGCTATCCACCGCCTGGACTGGGCGCCGGGAGATCTCGCGGTCATCGTTTCCACGGCTTTGGAAAATACTTCGAATGAGCCGGTTACGGTCGAGATGTTATCAAGCTTTAACTTGAACAACCTGACTCCCTTTGCAAGGGACGATGCACCGGAGCGCCTGCATGCCCATCGCTTTCGTTCTTGCTGGAGTAGTGAGGGGCGGCACGACACCCAGTTGCTTGAGGAGTTGCACCTTGAGCGCTCCTGGGCCGGGCATAGTCAACAGAGTGAACGTTTTGGCCAAGTCGGTACGCAGCCGGTTCGCGGATGGTTTCCTTTTGTCGGATTGGAGGACCGTGAGGCGGGTGTGTTCTGGGGCGCCCGTTTGGCTTGGGCAGGTTCCTGGCAGATGGAGATCTACCGTCGTCATGATGAGGTCAACCTTTCCGGTGGCCTGGCGGACTGCGAATTTGGGCATTGGTGGAAAACGCTGAAAGCGGGAGAGCGCTTGGAAACGCCGGAAGCGCACCTTGCGGTAGCCACCGGGGATATCGACGACCTTTGTCACCGGCTCACGTCGGTGCAGGAGAAAGCCCTGATAAACCTTCCAGAGAGCGAAAATGATCTGCCGATCCTGTTTAATGAATGGTGCTCTTCCTGGGGAAATCCAACGCACGACTACATCGTGGAAACGGGTCGGCGCTTGGCTGAAACGGAGGTCGGGATTCTTGTGATCGACGATGGCTGGGCGGAGCGTCCGGGCAATGAGTTCCAACGCAATGGCGACTGGATTGTGAACCGAAAGGCCTTCCCCGAAGGCCTGAGCGCGACGACCGCAGCCTTAAAGGAGTGCGGGCTGACGCCGGGGATTTGGTTTGAGTTTGAAGTCTGTAATCCCGGGTCAAAGGCCTTTGATGGATTGCCGGACTTGCAGCTGCATTTTAACGACGCGCCTCACACCGTCGGACCACGGCGTTTCTGGGACATGCAGAAT
>REBV01000075.1 GCA_007692545.1 Puniceicoccaceae bacterium | reverse complement strand
AATCTTTACGTCATCGGAACCTTTTGTCTTCTTACCCTTGAAAGTAGTCTCAAGGCCAAAAGGCTTCCTTGAGCTTACGAGTTGGGAGAATCGTTTTTCCTCAGGCAAGGCTACGGTCGAAGAACTGCCATTTTCGATTTTAGCAATCTTCTTTAAGACCGAAAGTCCTTCATTAAACCTAATGAATACTTCTGACCCTTTTTCAAGGAGGGAGCGATTTGATACAGACACTGGCCAATCCTTGAAAGACGTCGACACCTCACAAGTTCCTGGGTGATCACGATCCCACAGAAAATAACAGATTCCCCCTTTAAGCCCAACGCCTGGAAAGACATCAGCTGCTGACAAAAAGTCATTTATCGACCGAACCCGCTTATCGGAGAGCATCCCTTCTCGAAAGTCATCCAACCCTTTCCCCCCTGCAAACCATCGAGCCGGGATAACCATTGAGAGATAGCGAGGCTCCAGTTTTTTCGCCTGTTCTACAAATAGATGATAAATCGGCGCGGCGCTTTTCCCATGGCCTCCGTCGCTTAGCTGATATGGCGGGTTTCCAATAATGACGTCGAATTGCATAGTATTTCCAAACAGCTCGGCGATCCGAGCTTTGATGTTATCGGTGTGAATAAAAGCGTAAGCATGGGATTCAAGATCCTCGCCACGTTCAAAAGTCTCTTTACTGGCCCCGCAAAACTTGCACTTCTTCCCCTGCCAGGTGTGCTCCATCCGCTCGAACCAGACGTTACCGGATTCGTCCTCGAAAGACTTCGCGATCGAGTGTGGGCCATCGGCGTGCCGGGAGCAATAGAGGCTGCGACGCGCCAATAGGCTGGTGATGCGTGTAATGCCGATGCCGAAAACCTGCTTCGTCAGGATGTGATCGACGCGCTCCTGCAGGTCGGGGATCTCCTGTTCCAAGCCCTTATTCAGGCGCTTGGTAATCTCCCGCAGGAAAACGCCCGACTTCGTGCAGGGGTCGAGGAAGGTCACGGTCTTGTCCGCCCAAATATCCGCGCCGCCATTGTCTCCCGCCCATGCCTCGGCGAGGGTGTCCAGCATGCGGTTGGCAAACTCCGGTGGCGTGAAGACCTCATCATTGGAGAGGTTGGCGATGCAGGTCAGCACGTCGGGATTGCGGCCTCGCAGAGAAAATTGCGCTTGGTCGATCATGGCTTGCCTCCTTCCAGTCGCTTGAGATTGCGGTCGCTGGTGAGGATCTCCATCTGCTCGATCGCGATACGGTTGAGCTTTTTCAGGCGTTCGGGTTGATCCATGCCTTCGTTAATGAAGAGCGCATTCAGATTTTCGAGGTTGGCCAGACAGACGAGCTGCGAGGCGTTGGCCTGATCGCGAATATTGCCCTTCTCGCCGGGATGGGCGTCGCGCCATTCCTTCGCGGTCTGCCCAAAGAGCGCCATATTCAGGACATCGGCCTCGCTGGCGTAGATCAGGCTGACTTGCTTACCCGTCAACTCCGGGGGAATCAAATTCGCCTGAATGGCGTCGGTGTGGATGCGGTAGTTGATCTTGGTCAGATTGCGCTTCACATCCCAGCCGAGCTGCTTCTGCTCCGCCTCCTGGAGGCGCTGGAACTCCTTCACCAAGTAAATCTGAAATTCGGGGCTCAACCACATGGCAAAATGGAAGGCGATGTCTCGATGGGCGTAGGTTCCTCCATAGCGCCCAGCTTTCACCAGAATACCAACGGCAGCGGTCCGCTCGATCCATTGACCAGCGGACATGATGAAGCGGTTTACACCAGCGTCATTTTCAATTACCCCGAATTCAGGGTAATTGAAGGCGGGATTGCTGATCCGTTCCCAAGTGCCCAGATATTCGAGGGTGTTTTTGTTGGTGATCCACTTACCAATCAATCCGCTGCCCTCGTTGAAGCCTTTGGTCATATCCGTGAGGCTGATGTAATCAGTCTCGTCCTTGAGGATCACGGAAATTTCGGTCTCATTGACGTGTATTTTGCGGGTTTTGCTCATTTGAGGCTCCCTTCATCCACGGTGGCCTGTTCGGCGAGTTGCCGGACATTCATAGGGGGATAGGTCTTATCTGGAGTAAAAATGTCCTGAACGCCCGGTTGAGCAAACAGCGAGCCTTCTTCAGTGAAGGCGGAGGACTGCGTGAGCGCATCGAAACGAAAATCCCTTCGCTGGAACTTCCCTTTCCCCAGATAACCCCACTCGGCAAAGGTGATCGCATCACCTTTTTCCGAGCGCATCGAAAGCGCATCACCATGCACGATGTTCTGCTCCAGAACAAGGAAGGCGGCCTTAACGAGATCGTCTGAAGCAGGGACGCCCAGAAAGTCGACCATGACTTCGAGAAGATTCGCCCGGCACTTGGCAATATTGTCCGGAAGCAACTCGATGCCGTAGATGCACATGAGCCCGAGAAGGGCATAATGCTGCTTGTCGAAGTCCGACCGACCATACTTGAGCTGAACGGCGGCCAGTTTTCGCTGAAGGACCTTAATGAGAAAATTTCCGCTCCCGCAGGCGGGTTCCAGAAAGCGGGAGTCAATCCGCTCGGTCTCGTCTTTGACCAGATCGAGCATCGCCTCGACCAACCAGGTGGGCGTGAACACCTCGCCGTGATCAGCGACACGCTGTTTGGAGAAGATCAGCTGCTCTGTGGTGTCGTTCATTAAATTGCAGTGGCTTCCAAGTGTATGTTAAGAGGTTGACCTTGAATCGAGAATCTCTGCGAGATCCTGCAGCGCAAGGATACAAATCTCCTCTTCATGCTCCAAGCCCCTGAAGTCGTCCTCCTCATAGAATGGAACAACGATTAATACCCGATCACAGTTGAACTGTGCCCGAACCAGCCGGGCGGAAATGACGGCTTTCTCCATGTCGCGGTGGAGGTTGAACTTGCATTCCAGCGCGATGCGCTGCTCACCGTGCTCCAGCAAGAAATCAGTGACGACCAGCTTCTCAGTGACATCCTGCCGATAGGCAATACCCGACTTATCCAACTCGCGGGCCACGGAGCGCTTGAAGGTGATGGACTGCGCTTTCACTTCCATGAAGCGGCGCACGCGCTCCTCCTCCGCCTGCGCGTTGGCCGCTTCCGACAGGAGCGGTGTCAGCGGGAGACCTTCTGCGTCCTTCGACTCATAGGCAGCGATCAGCATCTGCTCCTCGTCCTTTGAGGTGCAGAGCCGCTTCATAAGGCGGGAAAGCGTGACCTGTCGAGGTCTCGACTGTCCAGTGACAATTCGACTGACAGAAGCCGCACTCAGGCCGATATCCTCGGCCAATTGGCTCCCCGTAAGCTCGCGCCGCTCCATGAGCTCGCGAATCACTTCACATAAAATTTGCACACGAAGATTGCTGTTTGAGCGAACTAAGAACGTCAATGCTTAAAGTTTTTAAAGTTAAGGGACAGCAATTGGCCATTCTATCGGTTCATGTAGAAAACCCAACTGCGAACACGACGACACTTGCTAGGCAGCTTTCTTGCCGGACCACTCTCAACGATCACAGGCAAAACGTTTCTCTCCGCATGACGAATGCTTAACTGCCCTTCACTTTTAGGTTCTTCGTAGATTTTTGTGAGACATCAGGGTTTGAGTTCCAGCTTTCCACGCTGGAAGACTGGGGGACGCCCTCGTTCGGTTAAGAAGTAAGGTTTAAAACCCCAGGGGGCGAATCCCGACATACTCAAGTGCAAAAAAGCGGAGCCACCGTAATGGCCCCGCTTGTCACAAAAACACAATCTCGACACTAGCGCTAGTAAACGAAGTTCAACTCGAAGGTGAACATCTTCTTGTCGAAGGCACCCGCATTACCGACCCCGCCATCTTCGCGGTAATCGCCATACTTGGCCATCAGCGATAGGTATTTATTCAACTTATAAGAGGCCACTAGATCGAGCTCCTTGCCTCCGTTTTGCCCTGGCGCACCGCCCGACTCGGAGTCGAACCAGTGGTAAATCACCTTGGTATTGATACCATTACCCACGGGGATCGTATAGCCGGCATAGACATAATAGTCTTTCAGGCCGTTCGTGAAACCACCGAGTGGCAGGAGTGCATCGGCAAATCCATTAAAGGCGTGCACCGTGGAAAGGGGTGTGCGGAAGCCCGATTCCATAATCTCGAAACCGCCCCCGAGCGTGATGCCCGAGACTTTGGTCGAGAGATCGCCGGCGTAGTATTTCGCGCTGTAGTCCAGAGTGGATGGACCCGAGTCGTTTTGCTTGGCGACGCTGGCGGCATAGGTGAAGGGCAGCTCAAAGGCATCGAAGGTGCCCGTCGCACGCAGACCGATCGTCTTGTTCGAGGCATTACGGTTGGTCGTTTCCCGCCCCTTGATGTCGTAGTAGAATCCAGTCAGGTTGAAGGCTTTATCGAATCCGTAGCGCAGGTTGAGGCCATAGGCATCGAGCTTGTTATAATCGCCCGCCACCGAGTTTTGCGCCCCCAGGTAGAAGCCTTTGACCGACAGTTTTTCGACGCCCGTGTATTCAGCGGTGGCCGCATCGAAGGTCTGGATGTTCTGCCGCCAACCGACGTGCCCAATGAAGCGGTGATCATCGAGGAAGTAGATTTGGCGCCCTACCTTGATACTGCCGTAGTCGGCATCCTGATACTGCACCCAGAGTTGATTCAGGTCGGTGCCATCGCCGGCATCGTCGAGTGGGTGGATGTCGTCGTGATCGCCGCCGACGCGGGTCAGCGTCTCCCCCTCCACCATCGCTTTGAAGCCATTGAAGTCTGGCGTGGTGTAGCCGTAGCGCACACGCAGTGAGGTGCCGTCGCGGTCAAGAGCCGGATTGCCGTTATCGAGATCAAAGATCTCGTAACGCAGTCGGGCATTGATGCTGAACTTGCCCGGCACGGTTTCTTCCAATTTACCGAAAGCCGAATCCAAAGAGGACTCGACTGGATCGGCCGCGAGGCCGGAGACTGCGACTGCGGTGATGGCAGTGAGCGAATATAGTTTATTTACCGATTTCATTGTTAGTTTGTTTTATCTTTGTGGTTAGGGTGCGTGGATTGTGAACACGTTATGAGTAACACCTGCCATGCCATTTTCATTCATGCATTGTTTATTAAACATGAACAATATTCATGTTTTTAGTGAATTCTTTTACGGCCTTGGATGTAGCCTAAAGC
>REBV01000169.1 GCA_007692545.1 Puniceicoccaceae bacterium | reverse complement strand
GGCGCGTGCAGGCGTTTTATCGCAAAACGTAGTTGATTCGATGGCTCAATATTTCGGAACAGATGGAGTTCGCGGCCTGTATGGGACGCCTAATATGTGTCCGGAGTTTGCCTATCGCCTGGGGCGAGCGCTGGGGCGCTATCTGATGCGCAATGAGCCACGGAGACCGATAAGTGTTATTCTCGGGCGGGACACCCGGGGGAGCGGGCCTCTGTTATCGGATGCTCTGGCCAGCGGCCTGAACGAGCTCTCGGTTTATGTGTATAATGGAGGTGTGGTTCCCACCCCAGCGGTAGCCCGCTCGGTTGTGGAGCAGCGGGCAGACCTCGGCCTGGTTGTCACAGCTTCCCACAACCCGGAATCTGACAATGGGATCAAACTATTCGATGCTCGGGGATGTAAGCTCAGTGAGGCTGAAGAGTTGGAGATCGAAGCCTTATTGGATAAAGAACCCGGGGCACCCGAGACTTTGCCTGCGCCAAAATATTATGCCTTGGATGTCGCTGCATTTTACGTTAATTACTTGCGCTCAATGATGGATCAGCACTGTTTGAAGCGCTGGACTATTGTTCTGGACCTTGCTAATGGAGCCACGCACGAGACCTCCCCCGCTGTTTTTGAGCGGTGGGGTGCTGATTTACATTTGATTGGTCGTGATCCGGATAAGGGCTTGATTAATGATGGGGTCGGGAGTGAGCACACGGAGCAATTGGCTCGTGCGGTGCTGGAGAAAAAGGCAAATGTGGGCATTGCTTTCGATGGAGATGGTGATCGTGTCGTCGTTTGTGACGAGAAAGGTCGAATTGTTGATGGTGATACCCTGCTTGGTTTATTCGGGATTTATGCTATGCGTGCGGGCGAGCTGGGGGCCGGTACGCTGGTGGCCACCGTGCACAGTAATCTTGGATTGGATCGTGCCCTTGCCTCGGTCGGCGGCAAGGTTGAGCGAGTCGATGTGGGCGACCGCAATGTAGCCCGTCGTATGCGGGAAATGGGCGCGAATATTGGTGGAGAGTCGTCCGGTCACATTATTTTTTCAGATTTTGCAACGACTGGAGATGGACTGCTTGCGGCGACAAAGCTGATCGAGCTGATGTTCCGTACGGGCAAGCCTTTGTCTGAGCTTGCGGACGAAATCACACTTTTCCCCCAACTGAGCAAGAATTTGAAAGTGGCTGAGAAGCGACCATTTGAAAGCCTTAAGTATTTGCCGGAGAAAAAGCTGCTGGTTGAGAATCAGCTCGGTGATAGCGGGCGGGTTTTGATCCGCTATTCCGGAACGGAGCCCAAGCTCCGTTTGCTGGTGGAAGGTGCCGACCCGGCAATTTTGGAATCTGCCTTGACCGATTTGGAGACTGCGGCCAGAAGAGACCTTTGTATAATTGATAGTTGACCCCTCTGTGATTGTTCACAGCAATAGCATAGATAATCATTATGGAAGAAATCCCTCTTAAAGACCTCGACTCACGACTTCAGAAGCAGATCGATAATGCCCGCAAGGCAATCGATAAGAACCCCAGCTATGCGGTCGACATTCTGTCCAACATATGCAGTCGCCACCCCGCCTGCTTAGAGCTGCGTAAGATTCTGCGCCAAGCGCAAGAGCGGGCAAATAAAGGGAAGTCAAAAGGCCTGGGTGGCCTGCTGGCTAAAGTGACGAACATTCCCTTTTCGATGGGCAATGATTCGAAAGTAAAGAAGGACCCCAAGAAGGCGATGGAGACGGCGGAGCAGATGCTTCGCTCCAACACCGATAATGTAGCGGCACACAAGATGCTTGGTGCTGCGGCGGAAGCGCTGGAACTCTTCTCCACCGCTGCTTTTGCTTATGAATCCATTCGCAAGATAGACCCGAAAAATTCGGAGAACATTAAATCGTTAATGTCTGTTTACATAAGCACGGGTCAGTGCGAGGAAGCGATCCGGGTTGGTGATGCTGCCTACCGGGCCAATCCTGCCGATGACGAAATCCAGGCCTTGATCAAAAAGGCTTCAGTGGAACAGACCATGGAGAAGGGGCGCTGGGAAGAGGATAAGAGCTTCCGCGACAAACTTAAAGACGAGAGCGAATCGCAGAAGCTGGAACAGGCTGGCCGTGCCAAGACGGGCGAGTCCGGCCTACGCTCGTTGATTGAGGACGCTAAGAAGTCAGTGGCGGAGGCACCGGATAATATGAATTACTACCGGGAGATTGCTTCAAACTACCGCAAATTGGGCGAATACGATAATGCTTTGGAGTGGGTCCAGAAGGCCCGCCAGTTGGAAGCTGGTCGGGCTGACGTTAATCTGGAACGGATGGTGGGCACTTTGCAGCGTGAAAAGATGCAGAGGGCGATTAGTGAAGTTGAAGGGCGATTGGAAGCGAACCCGGAAGATTCGGAAGCTCAGGCAGAGTTGGATAAGCTTCGGATTGAGGAGCGGAATTTCCGCCTCAAGCAATCGGAAGACCTCGTCCAGCGCTATCCCAATGAGTATAGCTACCGCTTCGAATTGGGTGAACTCTATTTTGAAGATGGAGAGATCGATAAAGCGATCAAGGAATTGCAGATGGCCCAACGTAGCCCCAAGGTTCGCATCGCGGCCTTGATCTTATTAGGGAAAGCTTATTTGCAGAAAGGCTTCCATGATTTGGCTGCGGAACAGTTGACAACGGCCAAAAATGAAATCCCCGGCATGAATGACCAGAAAAAGGATGTCCTCTATGAATTGGGCACGGCCTATCAAAACCAGGGTGACATGGATAAGGCCATGGTAGAATTCAAAACATTGTATGGGGCGGATATTTCCTACCGTGATGTGGCTCAAAAGATCGACGACTTTTATAGTAACAACTAAGCTTGACTGAGGCGTCTTAGTTGCCTGCTGGTCATGCACCAGCTTGTAAATATTCTATAATTAGTTTCTAATAAGGAACTTTTCACCGATAGCAGAACCCTTTTTACTTGCTCGAATGATTTGACACAGCAGATTCATGTGGTGACGCGCATGCAAATACCATTTTTCAAAAGCGATTGAACTGTCGGCTAATGATGACCCTCGCCCCCAACTTAGCTGTATCTTATTTCATTCAGTATGCTGAAACCCAAGAATAAAGGTCTCTTTTTAGATGTTTCAGACTTCTCGATTTTGGCTGCGAGGACGTCGGGTTATACATCTCCGATCGTTGTCGAGGAGATCGCGGAGTATGTATTATCTGGTAGTGATGATCCGGAAACAATTCGTGCTTTTCTTGAAGAACTGGTCGACTTTAAGGGGCAAGGCTTCTTTGTTTCCCGTTGCGGCGTGTATCCAGCCGGGCGATTCCTTTTTTACCACGAGGTGGAGTCGGTCAGTAAGGCAAAGGACCTGAATTTCCTGGCTCAGGTATTGGAGAGCGAATTCAAGATAAATCCTGCCAAAAATCACGTAGCCATTCTAACCGCTAAGGACGGCGCCGACTATGATCCTAAAAGTGGTCTGGATAAAAAGGTGATTTTTTGTGGGGGGCCGGAGGCGGCGTTTCTGGAAGAGCAAAAACGCTTGCTTGAATGGGGGGTGTACCCGGAGCGTCTGGAGTTATCGACGAGCACGACTTTGGGGGGTGTGTCTGACTACATCGAATTTAACGGGGTAAAATCCCCGGTGCTTTGTCTTGAGCTGACTTTAAAATGTGCGAATGTGTTCATCGTCAATCAGGGGAAAATTGAAGTGAGTCGACAGCTGGAGCTGGGCTTGGATAGTATCTACCCGCTGTTGCAGCGTGAATTGGGGCTTAAGGATGAAAGCTCTGCCCGCAAGCTGTTCATGTCCAATACCTTTGATTTTGCCGAGATGGGCCCAAAACTTCTCCGCCGGATGACTAAAGAGCTTCAGGCGACCGCAGGCTTTTATGAAGTGCGGACGGGTCTGACCATCGATCATTTATTTTTGGGTGTTTTGCCGAAGAATCTTGCCTGGGTCGAGAAGACGATTACCAGCGCACTCGCTTTAGCGGTGTTGAGACCAAATATGGAACCATGGTTGGAGACACTGGGAATCAAGATAGGTGACGGAGTTGAAGTATCCAATCTCGGTGCCCGCTGGACGAGTGTTTTTAGTTTGATGGCAGACTTTAAGGAGAGAAAGGCGGTCGAGGGTGAATAAGAAAAAGAAAAATATTCAGCCTCACTGGCGGCCAAATTTCGTGAATCAATCGGAATTGCCTGATATCAAAGTGGTTCGGACGGATTTCATCATTAATATAATTGCAGTCGCGTGCGCACTCAGCCTCGTTTCTGTTCTGGTGCAGCGGGAGTATCGTACTAAAGTATTGACCGATACAATTGGTAGAATGGAGCAGACGATTGAGGATGGAGCATCGCGAGATCGGACGAGTCTCCAGCATAACCAGCGTTTTCGCCAATCCGCAGAGTATGTGCTGGAGGTTGGCAAATTCATGGATGCCCCATTTCTAGCGCACGAAATGATCCGGGATTTGTCTTTGATTAAGCCTGCAGACCTTATCTTCAGGACCCTTTCTCTCACAGAGGAAGTCACGGGTCGAGGTAACAGTAGGCAGATTGGTTACCGGATTAATATAGCTGGCGATGCCTTGAGTTTGACCGCTCTGGATGATTTTAAAAGAATTCTTAGCACAGCGAGTCAGCTTCAGATCCCGGGTTTTACCATCGATGTTGATGAGAACATACAGGGGCGTGATGAAAGAACCGGTATCTTTCCTTATCGTATGACAATCATTATGACACCGGGAGCCAAGCCGGGTGCAAAAGCGGGAGGAGCATCATGAGTGTTGGCATTCGATTACTCGGGGTGCTGAAGAAATATCCCCTGGCACTTGCTTGTCTTTGCATCGTCCTTGTCTGTGGGCTTATTTTATTTCTGCGTTCTTCCACCTTACCCGAGCTTTCCGTTCAAGAATCTGAATTGAGTGCACGAATACGGGTGTTGGAGCAGAATGTGAGAAATGCGACCGGCTTGGAAGCCCAGCAAGAAGAGTTGGCTGAAGCGGTTGAACAGATGCAAACTAGGTTGTTCAGGCGCGAAGAGCGTGCTGTAAATATCAATTTCTTTTATGAGATGGAGCGGCGCTTCAATGTTCGGGTTTCTGAGATCCGGCAGCTGCCCGACGGCTATGCATTTTACGAGCGGGGGGGGGGGGCGGGCGTGGATGGGGATGTCCAGTTTGGTTTT
>REBV01000217.1 GCA_007692545.1 Puniceicoccaceae bacterium | reverse complement strand
ATGTTTAAAACGAAGTCCACGGCTCGCTCCGAATCGTGGTTGGCCATCGCATTGATCAGGTTGCTGACCCGACTGTCATAGGTCTGGCCCGTCGCCACTGTGCCCAGCCAATCAAAAATGCCCTCAATCTCAGCGTAGCTTTTTTGCCAGGTCAGATTGTGAAACTGCAAATTTTCCAAGACCTCCCTGCGCGCCGAGGCATCCGGCAGGGATTCAATATAATCCTTCGCCACTGCAAAGTCACGATTCAGAAATTGCCGAAAGACTTCCTTGCGCGAACCATGGATCGAACTATCGGTCGGCAGGGAGTCGAGCCAGCGCAAAGCCTCCATCGGAGCCGTCTCCATCCAGTCGGCCATCGAACCCGCCAAGGCCGCTGATTTTGCAGCGCCGCCCTCCAGAGCCAGCGCACTGGCCCGGGCAGCTGCCCCATCGACCCGCGCCCAATTCTGATACAGCGAGCGGAAGAGCCAGCGCCCCTGATTGCCCAAGTTATCACCATAGTAATCATGCACCATGGCAATGGCTTGTTCCGGCTGCTCGGCTGCGACGGAATTAATGACGGCTTGCACCGCCGAGTGTTCGTCGCGCTGGGTGTCCAGTTGCAGGGCCGCCGCGTAGGCACCCGCAGCATCCTGCTTCGCCCAGGCCGAGAAAATTATACGATAGAGAGCTCTCGCGTTGTTCCCGGTCTGTTCGCGGGTATAGGCAAGCATTCCTTCTGGGTCGACTTGCGCCCAGCGTGAGGCGAGCATCGTGCGCGCCTGCCAGCTCATAGTACCGAAGGAGTTTTCCGCCAAATAATCCATCAGCGCGGGGAACTCCGAGCGATGCACATCCCGCAAGCGCTGGTGCAAATGGCCGATCTGATCGAAGGGCTCGAGCGAATCAAGCGATTCCAACCATTCCTGTGTCAAAGCTGCACTGCGCCCATCCTGCGAAGAGCGGGCCGAGCCAGCGCCCGAAAGAGAGCCACTCCCTGCCGGGTCTTCCGCCCCGGACAAAGACGAACGATTCAATTCACCCGCGCGCCCTTGATTCCCCGCTACGCTCTGGCCCGAGTCATCACCGCCTTTAGCCAGGAAAAATCCTCCGGTAAATCCCAGCAATATAGCCAGCCCCACAATCAACCATTTCATTGAGCAACTAAGCACTGCACAAAAGAAGCTTGCAAGGCAGGACTTATACTGTCCTTGTCCGCCGAATCTTCTTTTGGCAGCGTCCAAAGGAGGCCTGTTTTCGGTCTGTATCGATGAGCGATTGATTTTAGGAAACACACATCACTCTCATCGATTGCTCCTGCGTCGGCAATTTTCTTAAACCACGACGCGCACATAACCTATGTCCGAAATTACCTTTCAGGATCTGTCTTTGGCAGAACCGATTCAACGCGCCCTCCTGGCTAAGGGCTACACCGTACCTTCGCCCATCCAGGCGCAGGCCATTCCCGTGCTACTCGAAGGTCACGACCTGCTGGCCTGTGCGCAGACCGGCACCGGTAAGACGGCCGCCTTTGCGCTGCCAATCCTCGATGCCTTTGCCCGCAACCCGCGCAAGCCCTTTCGCCGCGGAGTGCGCTGCCTCATCCTCACCCCCACCCGCGAGCTGGCCGTGCAAGTCACCGAAAGCTTCAAGACCTACGGCGAGGGCCTCGGCCTGAAAATCGGGATGGTCTTTGGTGGTGTTTCGGAGAAGCCTCAGATCAAAGCCCTCTACGGCGGTCTGGACGTGCTGGTCGCCACCGTCGGCCGCCTGCTCGACCTCAAGCAGCAGGGGCATGTCGACATCTCACAGGTCGATACCTTTATCCTCGACGAGGCCGACCGTATGCTGGACATGGGCTTTATCCGCGACATTCGGAAAATCGCCGCCGCTATTCCGCAGCAGCGCCAGACGCTGCTATTCTCTGCCACCATGGCACCCGAAATCACCGAGTTGGCCAATAGCCTGCTCCACCACCCGAAGGAAATCCGCATCGCCCCCCAGGGCACCACGGCTGAGAAAATCGACCAGCACGTCTGCTTCGTCAAAAAAGCCGACAAGCCCGACCTCCTGCTCAAGCTCGTCCAGGCGCACCAGGCTGCGTCCTCGACCAAGGAACTCAGCCTGATCTTCAGCCGGACCAAGCACGGGGCCAAAAACCTCGCCAAAAAATTGTGCAGCGCCGGGATCGAGGCCGACTCACTGCACGGCAACAAATCTCAAAACGCCCGCCAAAAGACGCTGGACCAGTATAAACGCGGTGATGTCCGCGTACTAGTGGCGACTGATGTCGCCGCCCGCGGGATCGATGTGAAAAACATCACCCTGGTGATCAATTTCGACCTCCCGATGGAGTCCGACGCCTATGTGCACCGGATCGGCCGCACCGCCCGCGCCGGCGAGAGCGGTCGCGCCCTCTCCTTTTGCTCCGAGGACGAAGTCGCCCTCCTGCGCCAGGTGGAGAAACTGATCAAGCGCAGCGTGCCCGTCTACCCACACGACTGGCATGCCGCACAGATTGAACAACACCACACCAGTGGTGCCCCCGCCCAAAAGCCCAAACAGGGCGGCGGCGGTGGCGGCAATCGTCCCCCGCGTGGTGGTGGTCGCCAAGGTGGCGGGCCACGTCGTGGCGGCTCTTCAGGTGGTCGTCCGCAAAGCGACCGCGCCCCCCAGGGTGGCTTCCAAAAAGCCGCCAACGGCCAACGCAGCAATCGCAGCCGGGGCCGCAGTTAAGAGCTTTCCCTCAGCCCGGATACTCGCCGAAGACATAGCGGCGCAAATTCTCGGCCTCCATTTCATTCACTTTGAGCAGCCAGCGGGTCACGTCACCAATCGAGATCATCCCGACCAGCTTGCCTGCGTCCAGGACCGGCAGGTGGCGGACACGCCGGTCCGTCATCAGCTGCATGGCGTCTTCGACCGAGGTTTCTGCGCGGATTGATTGAAAGTCCTTCGTCATGACCTCCCGGACAAGTGTCGACTGGGCATCGCGCCCCGTCGACACTATCCGGGTCAAAACGTCACGCTCCGTAAAAATACCGCAGGTAGTGTCACCGGACATGACCATAATCGAGCCGATTCGATGACGATTCATCTCGGCCACTGCCACTGCCACGGTACTTTCAGCCGCAATGCAGAAAACAGACTTACTTTTTTCGTTCAGTAGGATGGAAACAGAAACTTTACTTAGGGGCATAGCCAAGAGAATTGAGCATTTCGCCCGCCCTGGCAATAACGCATTCACCTAAAGACTTTTTCGATTTTCCTTTTATTTGACTGGCACAACTGGGCTGAGTGGCATTTCCTTTCCCGCTTATGCCTGAAGAAACCATCGAGACTCCAACTGATTTTATTCGTCAAATGGTGGCGGCTGATGTAGCGGCCGGCCTACACGATGGACGGGTGCAGACGCGCTTCCCGCCAGAGCCGAACGGCTACCTGCAGATTGGGCATGCCAAAGCGATATGCCTGAACTTTGAGATCGCCCGGGAATTTGGTGGATTGTGCAACCTCCGCTTCGACGACACAAATCCGGAGAAGGAGAGCGATGAGTTCGTCCAGGCCATTCAGGAAGACATCCGCTGGTTGGGCTATGACTGGGCCAAGGTCTGTTTTGCCAGTGACTATTTTGAGCAGCTTTTCGAATGGGCCTGCCGGCTAATCGAATCGGGCGATGCCTATGTCGACGAGCTGAGTTTTGAGGAGATGCGGACCTACCGCGGCAGCCTGACCGAGCCCGGCCAGCCCAGCCCCTATCGCGAGCGCCCCGCCGGGGAAAGCCTGGATCTCTTCCGTCGTATGCGCGCGGGTGAGTTTGATGATGGCAGCAAGGTCCTGCGGGCCAAGATCGATATGGCACACCCGAATATGAACATGCGCGACCCGGTCATGTATCGGATCAAGCGGATGCACCACCACCGGGTGGGCGATGCCTGGCCGATCTATCCCAGCTACGACTTCACCCACGGTCAAAGCGACTCGCTGGAGGAAGTGACCCACTCGCTTTGCTCGCTCGAGTTTGAAGACCATCGCCCGCTCTACGACTGGTTTATCAAAAAACTCGACATCTTTCCCTCGAAGCAGACGGAGTTTGCGCGGCTGAATCTGACCTACACCGTCGTCAGTAAACGCAAACTGCGTACCTTGGTCGAAGAAGGCCATGTCGAAGGCTGGGACGACCCCCGCATGCCGACCCTCTGCGGGATGCGCCGACGCGGCTACCCGCCCGCCGCCATTCGCAGCTTCTGCCGGACCGTGGGCATCACCAAGACACCATCGACCAGTGATGTCGCCCTACTCGAACACGCCGTGCGCCAGGAGCTAAACCGGAGTGCCAGCCGCCGCATGGCGGTACTCGATCCGCTGGAGGTCGAATTGGTCAACTGGCCGGAAGACGAAGTGCTCGAAGTCGATGCCATCAATAATCCCGAAGACGAAGGTGCCGGGACACGTAAGATCCCCTTTGCCAAGCGACTCTACATTGAGCAGGAGGACTTCAAAGAAGAAGCCAACAAAAAGTTCTTCCGCCTGAAAAAAGGCGGCGAAGTGCGGCTGCGCGGTGCCTATATTATCAAATGTATCGACTGCGAAAAGGATGCGGACGGGCGGATAACCAAGCTACTCTGCAGCGTCGACCTCGACACCCTCAACAAGAATCCGGAAGACCGCAAAGTGAAGGGTGTCATCCATTGGGTCAGCGCTGCGCATGCAGTGAAGGCCCGGGTTCGCCTGTTTGATCGTCTCTTCTCAGTCGAAAAGCCCGAAGCCGATAAGGAGCGTCCTTTCACCGAATTCGTCAATCCGGACTCACTCTCCGAAATCGACGCGCTCTGTGAGCCAAGTCTGGCCGAGCTCCCCACGGGGGAAACCTGCCAGTTTGAGCGGATAGGCTACTTTTGTCTCGATTCCAAACTTAGTCGACCCGACGCTCTTGTTTTCAACCGCACGGTTGCCCTGCGCGATTCATGGCCGAAAGATCATAATTAAAAAAATTGGCATATCAGCTCACTCCACTTTTTAAAAATGATACCCCTTAGCAAGAATGGCACTTAGTTAAGAGTCTTGATCGAGGCTCGGCAAATAAAAGTAGCTGCGCGCTTTAGGCGCAGTTTAGACAGGTGTAGCGAGTTTCGAACAGCCGTGGGCTAAAGCACAATGCCATTGCATAAATAAAAAAGTTCAAAAAAATGCTGTACTTCTGATCACTGGTT
>REBV01000181.1 GCA_007692545.1 Puniceicoccaceae bacterium | reverse complement strand
CAGGTCTGTCGGGCGGCAGAGCCAACCCGACTACGTTTAGTATCGTCCCGCAGGTTTTAACCATTCAAAGTATTTAAAATGTCCGACCTACTCAAAGTTTCCGATCTACGCATCGCCTTCCACTCGCGTGGCGCGGCCAACGAGGTAGTACACGGCATCGATTTTTCCGTGCAGGCCGGGGGGCAGACGGTGGCCATCCTGGGAGAGAGTGGCAGCGGAAAGAGCGTCAGCTGCATGGCGCTGACTCAGCTCTTGCCCAAGGCGCCGGGCTGCACGGTATCGGGAGAAGTCCTGTTTAAGGGCAAGGATGTGTTGCAGATGGACGGACAGGCCATCCGTGCGGTGCGGGGGAAGGGGATCGCTTATATTTTTCAGGAGCCGGCCTCTTCGCTGAATCCGGTGTTCACGGTGGGCTTCCAGATCGCCGAGGCGGTGAAGTTGCACCGGCCCGACATCGCCGATGTGAAAGGCCGCGTGGTCGAGTTACTCGAACTGGTCGGCATCCGCGATGCGGCCAAGCGCTACAGTGCGTATCCGCATGAGATGAGCGGCGGCATGCAGCAGCGCATCATGATCGCGATGGCACTGGCCTGCGAGCCGGATCTGCTGGTGGCCGACGAGCCGACGACGGCGCTGGATGTCACGATTCAGGCGCAGATTATGGACTTGCTGCGTGAGCTGCGGCAGAAGCTCGGCATGAGCATCATTTTGATCACGCACAACTTTGGCATCGTCAAAGGCTTCGCCGATGAGGTGCTGGTGATGTATCAGGGAAATGTGGTGGAGCAGGGCCCCGTCGAGACGGTTTTGAGCCAGCCGCAACACCCCTACACCAAGGCCCTGATCGCCTGTATTCCCAAGCTGGGTCAAAAGCAGCGCCGTCTCACCACCATCGACCAGGAAATGGCGGGAGCCTAAGCACTTCGATCAACGCCGCGCATCTTCCTCGAAGAGCAGGTCGTCGCTGTCTTCCGGGCGGTTGGCATGTAATTCGTCGGGCAGGCAGAGGTAGTAGAGCATCAGCCAGAGGCTCCAACAGGTGCGATAGAGCAGAATGGGCAGGAGCAGGGCACCGATCAAGGCGAGCGCGAGAGCGGCTTTGAGCGGCATCCATCCGCCCACGCCCATCAGTAGCAGCGGTGCGACAAAGCCCAGCGCGACGAATCCGTAATTGATACAAAGTGGCCCGAGGTAGTATCCGTTGCCGCGTTCCAGCGTCATTCCACAATCGGGGCAGTGGCGATGTATCCGTAGCATCGAAGCAAAGAGCTGGCACTGCCCACAGTTGGGGCAGGTTCCACGCAGGCCACGCCGGATGATAGCACTGCGTGTCGCTTTGGGTAAGGGATCGAGTGTGGGCTCAGTCATCGAGGAAATAGCGCTTAAAATTGAAACTCACTTGTTGAGTCAGGAGGGCTAGGGAAACCTCCCGGATTCTAGCGGCCTGCTCGTAGGCTGCCAGGAGGAAGTCAGCTTGATTGATGCCGTCCGGCATGGCATCAGGTGCGTCGCTTTCAATCAATAAGCGATCGAGCGGAATCAGGCGCAGGGCATCCGGCGCCTTACGGGCGGGCGGGGGAAGCTGCCCGGCGTGGAATGAAAAATAGGCGCCTAACTCAAGGAGCTGTGCCACTTCCTGGGCGGAGCCACTGTAGGCATGGAGGTGGATGCCACGTGCGGGTAGCTTGGTTTGGCGCAGGAGGCGTAGCAGGGCGTCGCTGGCTTTCAGGCAGTGGATGGAGACGGGCAAGTTGCGCGCCGCCGCTTGCTCCAGTTGCCAGGTGAAGGCTACGCACTGGGCGTCGAACGAATCCTTTGCAAACTGCCGGTCCAGACCGATCTCGCCGACGGCGCAGGCTCCCTCGTCAAGTGCCTGGAGAAATTGCGGCTGCCAATCCTGAGCGGCCTCATGCACTTTCCATGGATGCAGTCCGACCGCAGGGATGACTTGAGGGGTTTCTGCCG
This sequence comes from Puniceicoccaceae bacterium, assembly GCA_007692545.1. Lineage (GTDB taxonomy): Bacteria > Verrucomicrobiota > Verrucomicrobiia > Opitutales > Coraliomargaritaceae > Thalassobacterium. Next base: position 19,758 of record REBV01000181.1, on the reverse strand, counting down.
CGTGTTTTGAAACAGCCGACCAATCCGTCGGAGAAGTGCCATTGAGTACCGCGTAGCCATCGAAGGGTTGTGAGCCTCCGAGATGGTAGTGGGCGTCGCAGTGGTCGTTCATACAACGTTGTTTTCATTCACCATGCCTGAAAGATAGTGACTCATTGTTATTCGGCAGCTAAAAGCAGCCGTTCCCAGTTGTGGGCTCGAAGGAACTTTGGTCGGTGCCTTCGCCTACGAAGAAGGTGCCAGGCAACTCTTGGCGAAGCGTTGGATCGATTCGACGATGCGGCTGAGCCCGTTGCGACGGTTTGGGGAAAGGTGCTGGGTGATACCGACCTCGCCCAGGAAGTCAGCGTCGGTCTGGACGATATCTTCCGGTCTGGCGTCGCTGTAAAAATCGCACAGCAGACTGGCGATACCTTTGACGATGGCCGAGTCGGACTCGGATTGATACTGGCAGCGCCCGTCCTTAAACGCGGGCACCACCCAGAGTTGCGACATGCAGCCCTCGATTTTAAAGCTGTCGATGCGCAGGTCCTCGGGCAGGCCTTGTGCTTTCTTGCCCCGGTCCACGATGTAGCCGAGACGCTCGTAGGGATCCGGGATCAAATTGATTTCCTCAATGAGTGCCGATTTCTTTTCTTCTAAAGTCATAATCAGAATAACCTAGCATTGAGGGCTTCCGAGCAGAAGTCAAAAGATAGCAAAATTTCGAGGTTGGCTCTGCCGCCTCGTCCGCGTTGTCGTTCCGGATAGCCACTTGCATTTGAGCGCAAGAAAAGCTTATTTGAAGCTCTACTGCAGTAGTGCCTCAGCAATTGCGGCTATTTGCAGCGCATTGAGCTCGGCGATGCCCTTGGCCCCCAAATCGAGGAGTGCATCCATCTCCTCGCGGCTGAAGGTGGCTTCTTCGCCTGAGCTCTGCACTTCCACATACTTACCCGAGCCCGTCATGACGAGATTGGCATCGACGGTGGCCGCCTTATCCTCGGGGTAATTCAGGTCGAGCACGGGCACGCCCAGGTAGACCCCGGTCGAGACCGCCGCGACTGAGTCGGTGAAAGGATTTTCGGTCAGCTTCTTTTCCGCTAGCAGTTTTTGGATGGCGATTTGGGCGGCCACATAGGCACCCGTGATGGATGCAGTGCGGGTGCCGCCGTCGGCCTGCAGAACGTCGCAGTCGATCCAGAGGGTCTTCCCCGTCAGTTTCTTCAGGTCAAAGACCGCCCGCAAGGAGCGACCGATCAGCCGTTGGATCTCGATCGTGCGTCCATCCGCCTTGCCCCGGCTGATGTCACGCTGCTTGCGATCGAGTGTGCTGTAAGGAAGCATGGAGTATTCCGCCGTCATCCAGCCGCCCTCGACTTTTTGGGCGCGCATCCAGCCCGGCACCCGCTCATCGATGGAGGCGGCGCAGATCACCCGCGTGTCGCCAAAACTAACCAGCACAGAGCCGAGAGCGTGGGGCGCGATGGCCGTTTCAAAACGGATCTCACGGAGTTGATCGATGGCGCGGCCATCGGGGCGGGCGAAAGTGGTATTATTGTCAGTCATAGTTTGGTGTTATTCCGGCGCGGCATCCTTGGCGGTCAAAGCAGGCAGGTATTTCTCTCTGGCCAGGCGCCAGAAGACGAGGAAAAAGGCGGTCAGCGGGATGGCCAGGATCATGCCGAGCAGGCCGCCGAGCGCGGCACCCCAGAAGAAGACGGAGAAGATGATCAGCATGGGGCTCATGCCGGTCTTATCGCCCATGATGCGGGGGGTGAAGACGTAGTCGGTCAGGACTTGGCCGATGACGAAAACGATGGCGCAGAGGCCGATCAGCAGCGGGCCGCCGTCGTCCTGGAGGTAGGCTATCGGCAGCACGGTGAGGATGCCCAGCATCGTGCCGAGGTAGGGGATGATATTGAGTAGCCCCAGCAAAAAGCCGATAGCGATACCAAATTTTAGCCCGACCAGACCGAAGCCGACCGAGAGCACGACGCCGAGCAGTAGGCCGATAATGATTTGCCCGCGAAAGAAGGATACAAGGATCTGGCTGAACTGCTTGACCAGAAACACAATGTCACTGCGCCGCTCATCCGGCAGGAAGCTCAACTGCTTATCGATATCCTTCCAGATATTGCGGTCACCGTTGAGAATGAAGAACAGATAGACCGGAATAATGGAGTAGGCTGCCACTTTGCCAAAGAGACTGCCAAAAAATGCCAGCATGGAGCCGCTGGAGGATTGCAGCCTCGCCAGTGTTTGCTGCATGAGTTCGGAATTGTTATGGAGGGAACCCATAATGTATTCCTTGGGCGATTCGCCCAGTTGCTGCGTGACCCACTCCCAAATCGTCGGTGCCAGACCCTGAATCGATTCAAGTAGGCTGACCACTAACTCGGGGGCCATTTTCAGGAACTCGCCAGCCGTGTTGAGAGCGGGCGGGAGCACGAAGAGCGCAGCCGCGGCCAGACTCATCAAGACCAGCACAAACAGGAGGATGATACCACCGACACGGTTCAGTCGGGTTTTTGACTCACAAAAAGTGATGATGGGACGTAGCAGTGTCGCCAGTATCGTGGCGATGGCGAGGGGGAGGAGGACATCTTGAAAATTAGTGACAAATCCACGCAACAGAACGAAGAGGAAGTAGATTGTAGCCGCCAGGAAGACCGCCGCCAGGGCAGTGGCACCCGCCGCGATGATACGCTTTTGAGACGCTGAGAGTAGGGGGGCGTTCGGGTCTGACATATTTATTCAGAGAAAACGCCGCAGGAGCAAAGGGCAATCTGCAAATTGCCGCAGGTAGCTATGATTCCAAGTGGAGGGTTTATAGATCAAATCTATCGTAGCGACTGGGTTCACCCCAGGAGAGAGCGAGAGCTCGCAGGAAACTCAATCTGGCTCGGATCGCCCTTCGACAAGCTCAGGACTGATCGCGGGATAAACCCGCTCGCTACGAAAGAAAAATATCCATAAAAACCGCTAATTTCGCCGTTTGCACGAACCTGCCCTGGCCCACTGTATTTATGCAATGGCATTGGGCGAGAGCTCGCAGCTACCCAAGAAGACTGGAATTTTCGATTCTGACTTGCCCGGCAGGGCGGAGTGGGCACACTCGCTGGCTATATGTCCGCCTCCACCACTCAACCTTCCCAGACCAAGCGATCACTGTCGACGGTAGTGATCATCAGCCTGGTTTTCTGCGGGGCTTATTTCGTCCTTCGCGCGCTGCCCGACGCGCAGTGTGGTTTCTTGCTCTACGAGGAGGTGGTCAATGAGTATGGGGAGATCGAGTTGTGCGCGACCAATCACGCGGGCTTTCTTGATTTGACGCGCCTGAAATATCCCGTGGTGGCGGACTTCACCTCCGACGCCCCCTTGCGGCCTGGCCAAACCAGTGCGGTGGCCCTGGACTTGAAAACACGGGGCGGCATGAGTATTGCCCCGCATGAGTTGGCCGTTACGCATACTGAAAGGATGCACCTGATGCTGATCGACCCTTCTTTAGAGGATTATCACCACCTGCATCCTGAGGCGGATGGGATCAACGGGCGCTATGTGTTTGAATTTACGCCCAAGCGGGCCGGTGAGTATCAGGCATTTACCGAGATAGTGCCGCTGCGCAGTCGGCGTCAGGCTATTGCAGTCTCCCATATAGAGGTGCCTGGAGTGGCGGGCGAACCGCGCTTTGATAAATCACTCAAAAGCGTGGTGGACGGCTTGCACTTCGAGTTGTCCGGCGTACCGGAGTCTTTACGCACCAGGCGTGATCATCGTTTTAAGTTGACTGTGCGCGATGCCACAGGTGCGCCTGCGGCACTTGAAATGGTGATGGGGGCGAAGGGGCACCTCGTCGCGTTTGATGCTGCCAGAAGAGGCTTTGCCCATATGCACCCGATTGATAATGTGGTTTCGACCCGCACGGCCGGGCTTTCCCTGGGGGGCGATCCGAGTGGCTCGCTGGAATTCATGTTTAACGTGCCCAATCCGGGGTGGTATCGAATCTTCGCACAAATTCAAATCGATGGCGCGCCGGTTTTTGGGCGCTTCGATCTAAAAGTAGAGTAGAGTAGAGTAGAGGACTGAAGACATGGATGACTTCGAGAGTTTCAAAGCAGCGCGGCTGAAGATGGATCCCAGCGCTCGGAAGATGAGTGATGCCAAGTGGGCGCAAGCCTACGATGCGCATCTGCGCGCTAAGGATCGTGTGGGGGGTAGCCAGGAAGCCGGCAGCGCAGGGACTCGAAAAAAGCGGCGCTCACGGGGCGCTCGTGGCGGGCAGGGTAGCCGAAGCGGTCGCTCACACGCCCACTCACTGCGCCAACTTGTGCGGGAGCAATCCGCTTATGGCGATCTGCGCTTGATTGTCGACATCCTCGCCTGGGTGGCGATCGGCGGAGTCGTCTTGTCGGGGCTGGTTACCCTGTTTTATTACACTTCAGTGCCTGCCGCGCTGATTGCCTCACTAAACGCAGTGGTCGGGGTCATTGCCATCGTGGTGGCTCGCCTCCTGATTCAAGTGATTATCGACCTGCCCGATATTGCGCTCTACCGTGCTGTGCAAAGTGAAGCGAATGCCTCGCCCGATTCGGAAGAAGCCGATACCGGGGGGGACCACGAAGCGTCTTAGCTAGTAGGCTGAAACTCCAAATTTTTTGGAGTTTATCGTACTCGGGCTGGCTCTGCCGCCCGAACATAACAAGCTATTCGCTAGTATCTTGCAAACAGGGCGGCAGAGCCAACCCTGCTACAATAGACGCCAGTTTACATGTGTTAGGGCCCACTTGTGTATATTTACGCCTCGTCGGCAAGGCAGGCATCCAGCAGTGATTCGATTTCCGAGGCCTGTATGCCCACGCCGATCAGGACGATCTCCTGGCGGCGGTCGCCCAGCTCGGGATGCCAGTCGCGCATAATTTTCTCGGGGACACTGGCCAGCGTGGCCTCGCCCCGCTCGATCACAACCTGCCACCAGGGGCTGAGATAATCGGCCCGCAGGGTGCGGCCCGCGATTGCCAGCAGGCCGACCTGTTCCGGTTGGCGCGTCGTCCAATAAAAACCCTTGGCCCGGATCACTCCCGGCAGCCCCTGGCGCAGCAGGCGCAGGAGTTTCGCTTCGTCGAAGGGGCGTCGCCGGGCGTAGAGCAGGGAGACGAGGCCATAGTCGCTGTGGTGGTGCTGACCGCCACCCATACTCGGAAGCAGGGGAGTGGGCTTGGAGGCGACCGGGCTTGTGGCGGTGACTGCTTGAGTTGGCTGCGGGCTGAAAGTCGGCGGTGCTTCAAAAATCATTTTTTGCCAGGTGGCCGCTTGCAGGGTGGCCTCGGTGCGGTAGCGCTCCTTTTCCAGGATCGCCGGGGCTTCCAGACATCCGTGAAGCACCTCACGTATCTCCGCCTGATAGTTTATCTGGCGCAGGATGGCTTTGAGGCGGTCCAGCTCCGGCGCTTCGACCGTATCAATCTTATTGATCAGGAGCAGATCGGCACACTCGATTTGCTCGGTCAGCAACTCATCCAGCGGGCGGCGCGCATCGCCCTCCAAGAGATGCAGCCGCTGCTTGACCGGGGACTTTTTCAAGCCGAGATAATTTTCCAAATTTGCCGCATCCACCACGGTGACGAGATTGGCGATCCGTAAGAAGTCCGTCCCGCTGACGCCGCGAACATTGCTGGCGCGCAGGCTTTCGACGATCGACTTCGGCTCCGCCACTCCCGTGGCCTCGATGATGATGTGAGTCAGGTCGTTCTTCAGATAGAGCTGCAGGAGCGCATCCATTAGTTGGCTCTGGATGGAGCAGCAGATACAGCCACTACTCAGCTCGGCCAGAGCACTGCTCTCTTGCTTGAAATCCTTCAGCGAGTGGCCGACCAGAGCCGCGTCGATATTGACCTCGCCGAGGTCATTGATGAGCAGCCCAATCCGGGCCTCGCCCGATTCCCGCAGGATGTGGTTGAGCAGCGTCGTTTTGCCCGCACCCAGAAATCCGCTGATGACGGTGACCGGCATGCGCCGAGCCGCCTCCACAGGGCACTTCGGCTTCCAAAATAAAAAGGACTGATTCATGGATTATGTTCTTTTGCGGCTTAGCACGATAGAAGTATCTACCAGACCTGGCTCGACTTACGAAAAAGTCTTATAAATGCAAAAATATTGCAATAAAGAACTGAAGGGCCGTACAAAGGTAAGGCGGCATATTTCAGTACCCACAAATGACACCTGGGAGGATCGATCCTGCCTTTAGCACTAAAGTGAAGATTGTAATTAAATAGTAAAAATTATTCAATTTAAGCTTGATAATGTCATTTTTTTACGCTTTTTTTACTATATGAGCTATTTTAAAACGCTAAAGATTCATTCGTGCATCTACATGGCTGCATTTGTTGTCTGGCTGCCTAACGCAGTGAATGCGGCGGTTAGCGTCGACTTCACCTTAGCCTTAAACAACAACCATGATTCAGGCTTGAGTTATACTTCGTTAAAGCAAGCAGGTGATGGCACCAGCGATGCTTTTGTCGTTGGCTTTCAAATTGAGATAACTGGAATCAATGGAGAGGCGGTCGACATTGCTCCGGTGGCCGCGTTTTGCGCAGAATTGGCCGAGCCGATTGCGGCGACATCCTACACCTTTAAATTAGGCTCCTTAAGGACACTTTCTGCGGGCACAGCCGGTCAACCGGAGACAGCCAGTTCCAACATTCCCAGCGGTGGAATAGGAGCTTTGCGCGCCGCGCGTCTGGCTTACTTGTTTGATGAGTTTTACATTTCGGATGTGTTGACGGTATGGGAGATGACAGATGCCAATCCGAGCTTACATGCTTTTCAGCTCGCGGTGTGGGAAATCACTCACGATGACGGTTTAAGTCTGTTTGATACAAATAGTGAAATTTGGCTGCCTGAGCAAACTGGCGGCAGCTTACCGACTCGCCGGGAAAATGCCCGGCAATTGGCTCAACAATATTTGGACAGTGTCGCCCAGGCAGAAGCAAGTGGTATTATCACGAGTGGTTACCAATCGGATAAGTTCGACTTTTATGCGCTGACAAGCACTACTGGCAACGATGAGAACGGAGCCGGGTTTCAGGATGTAATCTTGGCGGTCGACAAAAACATAGCCATACCGGAACCCGGCGCAGCAGCACTTTTGGCAGGATTTTCTGCCTTGATAGCTTTGGTAACCCGGCGGCGGCGATAGCTTCGCAAGTTGCTGCCTTTGGCAGTTCGCCCTGCAATTACGGCAGACTTACACGGACGCGGCTGAAGCAAGGTCTTTTTGGGCTACTCAATTGACACGGAAGGCGGCTAAAGTAAGAAAAACCTGCTTTATTCTTCTTCGACGATAAAGCCCATGCGCCGCTTTTTTCCCTTCTCTTCCGGTTCGTCGAGCAGGCACTCGATTGCGTTGACGATGTAAACGCTCATCTGGTTAGCCTAGTCGGAGTTGAGCACATTGGCTGTCATCAAGGCACCGTGCTCGATGAAGGCGTAGGGCAGAACGGGCGAGTTTTGTGCTCACTCCGTAGAGCGCGGCAAGATCGCGGACGAGCATCACGCGCTGGCCACGCAGGCTCAGGATGATTCTGACAGAAAAAGCCATACGCTGGCTTGCAGCGGTTCGGCGCAGCTGTTTGTTTGCTTGCATTATGCAAATTATTGAATTCTCCGATACACCCAAGTTTCAGTCTGCACTGCGCACTTTCTGCCAGCAGGCCATCGTCTCCGGCGATGTCAGTGATGTGGTCACTTCGGTCCTGGCCGAGGTGCGCCAGCAGGGCGACCCGGCGGTCCTGAAGTACACGGAGCAATTTGATCGGGCCCAACTGAGCGCCTCCGCTATGCGGGTCTCAGTCGAGGCGCTCAAGGCTTCGGTCAAGACACTCAGCGCCGCGGATCGTCGGGCCATTCGTCAGGCCATTGCGCTGGTCAAAGATTTCCATAAGAAGACGCTGCCCAAAAACTGGAAGGCGAAGAACGCCCAGGGCGGCACGGTGGGGGAGCGCTTCTATCCGATCCGGCGGGTCGGCCTCTACATCCCCGGGGGCAACGTGCCGCTGGTCTCGACGGTCATCATGACGGCGGTCTTGGCCAAGCTGGTCAAATGCCCTGAGATCGCGGTTTGCACGCCGCCCAATGCCGAGGGCGAAGTTGCCCCCGCCATGTTGGCCGCACTCGCGATGATCGGGATCGACGAGGTTTACAAAGTGGGTGGGGTGCAGGCGGTGGGCGCTATGGCCTACGGCACCCGGACGATTCCGGCGGTCGATAAGATCTTTGGTCCGGGTAACGCCTTTGTGATGGAGGCCAAGCGGCAGGTGCTGGGCACGGTCGGCATCGATCTGCTTCCGGGCCCGAGTGAAGTAATGATCATTGCCGACTCGGGGGCCAATCCCCGCCATGTGGCCGCTGATCTACTGGCCCAGGCCGAGCACGGCAGCGGCAAGGAAATCATCTATCTGGCCACCACCAGCCGAGTGCTGCTGCGTAAGATTGAGCAGGCGCTGGTGCAGCAAATGCCAGCCTTGAGTCACGCGGCAAAGTGCGCGAAAGTATTGCAAGACCGCTGCCTGGCTGTGAAATGCAAAACATTGGCACAGGCGGCGGAAGTGGCCAACTATATCGCGCCCGAGCACCTGGAGCTGCAAGTGGCGGACGCAGCGATCGAGCCGCTCAGCCGGGCGATCACCACTGCCGGGGCGATTCTGCAGGGCTATTCGACACCCACCGTGTTGGGTGACTTTACGGCCGGGCCCAGTCATACGCTGCCCACCGGCCGGGCCGGACGCTTCTTTAGCGGCCTGCAGGCTACCGATTTCATGCGCCGCTCCAGCATCGTGCGCTACGATGCCAAGAGCCTGGCTGCTGCCGCCCCGGTTGTCGAAACCTTTGCCCGGCTGGAAAAGCTCGACGCTCACGGTCGCTCGCTGACGATACGTTTGTGAAAGGCGCTTGACAAATGGCTAGCTAGCTATCTATCTGAAGTGCAATGGAAATGATAGCGCTTTACGATGCTAAAAACCGTCTCTCTGAAATCTGTAAGCAGGTCACTGAGAGTCGGCAGCCCTGTGTCATCAGTCGGCGAGGCCGCCCTGCGGTGAAGATCGTTCCTTTTGAGGAAGAGGGTGTGGTCAATTCTGCTGGCAGGCCTGCGTCCGTCTGGGATACTGTGGAAGAAGCCCAGGCACGTTATGGCGCATTGACCGAGGAGTTTGAGATTCCGGATCGCTCGGGGCACTCGAATCCCAGCCCGCTGGACAGGGAGATTTAGATGGGAGGGCTTCGTTATCTGCTCGACACTTCCGTCTACTCGCAGCGATTGCGCCGCAAGCCGCACCCGGGTGTGGTGCAGCGCTGGTCGGAAGCGGGTGATGCGTCTTTTGCCATCTCGATCATTTGTGAGGCAGAGGTTCTCTATGGTTTGGAGAAAAAGGGCACTGATCGACTTTGGGCGGAGTATCGCGGATTTTTGCAAAACAAACTGGTTGTTCTCCCGCTGGACCGGAAAGTGATCGAGATCTACGCTAAGACCAAAGCGGAGATGCAGTCGAACGGTCACACCGTGGGCGAGTTTGACCTGCTGATTGCGGTCACTGCCTTGGCCAACCAATTAACCCTCGCTACCTTAAATGTGCGCGATTTTTCGAAAGTGCCTGATTTGCAAGTTGAGGATTGGTCCTAGGTGTGTGCCGCTCTTCTTTAAAAGTTGAATCTTTCAGTTGAATGGTTCTTCTCTCGAACAACCTCATGAAAAAAACCTTTGATGCCTTCCAGCGTGCACTGCCGCACATACAAGAATTGCATGCCTATGTGCCGGGCGAGCAGCCACAGGGAGCGGGCTGGGTGAAGCTGAATACCAACGAAAACCCTTATCCGGCTTCGCCCAAGGTGGCGCAGGCAGTGGCGGCCGAGCTGTCGAACTTACGCAAATACCCGGAGCCGACCAGTGCCCGACTACGCGCCGCCATCGGTCAGCGCTACGGGCTGACGCAGCAGAATGTCATTATCGGTAATGGCTCGGATAACATTCTCGACCTGATCACCCGCTGCTTTGTCAGCGAGCCGGGCGCCGGGCATACCGTGCCGAGCTACTCACTCTATCCGGTCGTGGCCGGTATGTCGGGGCAGGCCCTGGCCGATGTGGCCTTTGACCGATCGATGCGCCTGGATGTCGAGGCCCTGGCCGCCACTCAGGCCAAGGTATTTTACCTGACCAACCCGAATGCGCCCACCGGCGTGGCCTTCCCCCTGCCTCAGATCGAAGCCGCGCTCCAGGCTATCGACGGGCTGCTGGTGGTGGACGAGGCCTATGTTGATTTCGGCGGTGAGTCTGCCGTCGCGCTGCTCCAGGATTACGAAAACCTCATCGTGGTGCGGACTTTTTCCAAGTCCTACAGCCTGGCCGGCATGCGGGTGGGCTTCGCCCTGGCGGCGGCCCCCATCATTGAGATACTCGACCGTGTGCGTGACGCCTACAATCTGGATCGGATTGCCCAAGCCGCCGCGCTGGCTGCTTTTGAAGATGTTGAGACCTTTGAGCGGCAGCGGCAGCAGGTCATGGCTACGCGTGAGACCACCCGCGCAGCGCTCGATGCCCTCGGCTGGTTCAGCTATCCTTCGGCCACCAATTTCCTGTTTACCGAACCGAAAAACGCCCAGGGAGAGTCCGGCCCCGAGGTGGCGGCCAGCCTCTTTGCCCACCTCAAGGCGCAGCGCGTCTTGATCCGTTATTTCCCCGCGCATCCTTTAACTTGCGCTTTCATCCGCGTTAGCATAGGAACCGATGCAGAAATGGACGTTTTTTTAACCGCCGCTCAATCATGGCTCAATCACGCATAGCACACATCACCCGCAATACGAAAGAGACACAGATCCAAATGGAGCTGTGTGTCGATGGCTCCGGTCTGGCTGAGATCGAGACGGGCATACCCTTTTTCGACCACATGTTGACCCTGTTGGCCAAGCACGGGCTGTTTGACCTGAAGGTCAAAGCGACCGGCGATATCGACGTGGACTACCATCACATGGTAGAGGACTGCGGCATCGTGCTGGGGCAGGCGTTTAAAGAGGCGCTCGGCGAGAAACGCGGTATTTGCCGCTACGGATTCTTCCTGCTGCCGATGGACGAGTCGCTCGCCCGGGTGGCACTCGACCTCTCCAACCGGCAGGCCTTCGTGTATAAGGTGGACTACCAGTTTCCGATGGTGCGCGATTTCAACATCGTTCTGGTCAAAGAGTTTTTCCAAGCCTTCGCCAATGAGGCGGCCTGCAACCTGCACATCAATCTGGAGTACGGCGAAGAGCCGCACCACATCGCAGAGGCCATTTTCAAGGCTTTTGCCCGCGCCCTCGATCAAGCGACCCGCGTCGACCCCCGCCTGGGCGATGCCCTGCCCAGCACCAAAGGAACGCTGAGTAGCTGAGTCGATACTGACTTGTATTTGAATTCCCTTGACAAACTGTGTAAGTATATACGCTTATCCACATATGAGCCGATGGACTGTAGTTATTCCTGAAAAGACGGATCGCATGGTGCGGACGCATTTGGCACTTCGCGGTTCGAGAAAAGGTGATCTATCGAAGTTTGTGGATCGAGCGGTGCGGCAAGCCATTTTTCATGAAACGGTGGATGCGATGAAAGAGCGCAATGCGGAGGCACCTGTCGAGTTGATTGAGGCGGCTATCGATGAGGCGGTGGATTGGGCTCGTGAAACTGGTGCTTGATACTAACGTGCTGGTAAGTGCACTGCTGACCAAGGGCACACCACCAGACCAGCTCTATCAGGCGTGGAAAGCCCATCGCTTCGCATTGGCTATATCCACTTGGCAAATCAGCGAGCTTCGCCGGGTTCTGAGCTACAAGAAATTACAGCCCTACCTAAACGGGTTTGAAGCTAGTTTGCTCTTGGAGAATATAGATTCCCTGGCACAGACCGTGGAAGTCTCTGCGCCGCGAACAGAGTCCCCAGATCCCGACGATAATTGGATACTCGCCAGTGCAGTCGAGTCTCAGGCTGATTTGCTGGTAACGGGAGATAAAAATGATTTGCTCCAGCTAAAGCAGATTGAAGAAATCCAAATTTTAAATGCCCGCAAAGCACTGAGCAAGATTTCAGGGGCTGGTTAATCGCAGCATTTTAACAGAGCCACTAAATCTAAGCCCCCGCGCTTAAGCGGGTGCGAATGGCGGTCCACTCCATTTCCAAACTGTCCTGGCATTGAGGTTTGTCGGCGCGGGCATACCAGTAGCCGGCGTTGCCCAGATCACCTTCGACCCGATGCAGGTAGGCGTGAACCCAGGCCGCTTCAGGCGTATCGAGATTCCCGACCAGTTGGTGGGCTCTTTCCCAGTCTCCGCTCCGTTCAGCATCGAGTGCCGCAATGCATGCTTCGTAGTTTTTCATGGTGGATCAAGTAAAGCACTCGGCTTGTGGATGTCACGTCTTCATTCAGCGGAGGCGTCCGAAGGGGTAGGTCCAGGTGGTCCGCCGAAAGGCTTGACTTACAGATAATTGCATTTTACGTATTTCTGCGTGGAAACAATCATTAGTTCAACTGAGGCAGCCCGGCACATGGGTGATGTATTGGCGCGGGTCAAGCATGCCGGGGAAACTTTCGTCCTTACGAAAAGCGATAAACCGCTGGCGCGGCTGGTCCGGTTTTCCGGATCACCCCATGCTTCGGGTGCTGAAATTATGCAGGCATTGAATGATTTGCCATGGGATCCTGGTTTTGCCGATGATCTTGAACGAGTTAACCGGATGGACCGGGTTCCTGAGAATCCATGGGATTGATTCTGGATACATCGGCCATAATTGCGCTGGAGCGATTCAGCGGTGGTCGGGATGCTGTGGTTTTGGACCCGGATCAGATTTATGTGCTGCCGGCGATCGTTTGGGCGGAGGCACTGGTTGGGGTTCGAATGGCTACGGATTCTTCACATGCGGCCCGTCGTTTAGCGCGTTTGGAAGCCATCCGGCGCCTCACCGGGATCGAGGATTTTACGGATGTAGTCGCGGAGCACTATGCCGATATTTTTACTGAGCTTTCACGCAACGGAACGCTTATACCGCAAAACGATATAGTCGTAGCAGCGACAGCACGGCGGCTTAATTTCGGGGTTTTGGTGGGGCCGCAGGATGAGGCTCATTTTCGCCGTGTTTCTGGTTTGGATGTAAGGGTCATGTAGGAGGCTTCTCCGCAGCGTATAGAACCGACTTAATTCCGCCGTGCGATGCGGCGGCGGATGCGCTCGCTGAGGAAGTCGAGGAGGGTGACGACGATGAGGATGCAGATGAGCACCGTGGCAAAGCGGTCCCAGTGGTGAAACTCCTGGTAGGCGTGCAGTTGGAGGCCGAGGCCGCCGGCACCGACATAGCCGATGATACTGGCGGAGCGGATATTGTACTCCAGCATCCAGATGGAGTGGCTCCAGATGATGGGTTTGGCGTGCGGCCAGATGCCGAACTGGAAGGCTTGCACGGTATCGGCACCGATGCCGCGCAGCGAGCGGGCCACGTTGAGGTCGACCGACTCGAAGGCCTCGCTGAAAAATTTGCCGAGGTAGCCGATGCTATAGAGCGTGAGGGCCGCCACACCGGCGGCGGCGTTGGCGCCCATGGCAGCCACCGCGATGACGGCCCAGATCAGGCTGGGGATGGTCCGAATCAGGTTGAGCAGCATGCGGGTGCTCACCACCAACCAGGTCGGGGCGACGGTGCGGGCCGCACAGAGCCCGATCACGAGTGAAATCAGGATGGAGAAAAAGGTCGAGAGCAGGGCGATCTCGACGGTCTCGAGCAGGGCGGCGGCTGTTTGAGGGACGACACTCAGGTCAGGTGGAAAAAAGTCGCGCAGGAAATTGCTCAGGTTTTGCCAGATGTTGAGGCCACGCTCATTTCCCTGGATGCGCAGGCCGCTGGTCAAGACCAGCAGCAGGAAAATGAGCAGTGTCGTATTCAGCAGATTGAGACGCTCAAACCAGGGGCGCTCTGGCATTTCGGGCGGCGGCTTGGGCTGTTGGTTGGACTCGGTGGGCGGCGACATCGGTTAGCTGGGCTGGGGCTGAGTGGGGCGGATCTGCCTGATCTTGTAGGCCGCCGGGTCGTTGGGATTGAGACTCAGGGCGAGATCGGCGAAACGCTGAATATGCTCGGCATTGTGCAGGACACAGATCGCGGCCTTTTTCGGGATTTCGGTTTCCTGGCGAAAAAGGCCGAGCACGCGCCCGGCATAGTAGCTGTCGAGGCTGGAGACCGGCTCGTCGGCGAAGTAGAGGCGTGGGTTTTGGAAGAGGGCGCGGGCGATAGCCACGCGTTGCTGCTCACCACCGGACATTTGCGAGGCCCATTTGTGCGGGTTTCGGCCGACACCCAGCTCGCAGAGGAGTTCATAGGCCTCGTTTCGCTGTTCACTCGGGAAACCGAAGAGGGTGCGCAGCCAGCTAAATTGGGCCAGGCGGCCGCAGAGCACGTTGGTCAGCAGGTCAGCATTGGCCGTGAGTTGCAGGTCCTGAAAAACGATGCCCAGGTGGCGGCGGAGGGCTTCCGGGGCGGTATCGGTCTCCCCGGCGAGATGGATGCGGACGCTCCCCTCTGAAGGTTGACGGAAACCACATAGGCAAGAGAGCAGAGTGCTCTTGCCCACACCCGAGGGGCCGACCAAAGCCAGAAATTGCCCCGCCCTGAGCTCGAGGTCGAGCTGGCGGAATATCCAGCGCTCACCCCGCTTGAAACCGAGGTTTTTAGCGTGTAATATGATCTCTGGAGCTGGTGCAGTCATGGGCTAGAAGCGCATGGTACGCATTAACTCCAGTGCCTCGAGCGTGGTCTTGAGGTGGGTCGCCGCTTCGGCGGGGGCCAGTTCGAAGCCGAAAATACGATCCCGGAGCTTGGGCGCCTCTTCGTTCATCCGGTTCAGGCTGTCCTGCAGCGCGCGGACGTCGTCCGCGTGAAGTCCCTTGCGAACGACAATGACGTGGCTGGGCACCGGTCCCTGGCGATCGATCACCCGCAGCCGGTCCCGCTGCGCTTGGCTGAGGTGGCGGTCTTTATCCAGCACGTAATAGCTCACGGCGGCGGCCTCCACTGTGCCATTCAGGACTCGCTCCGCCGCCGAGACGTAACCGACCCCATAGAAGACCTGGCCTTCCCCGAAAAAACCGGCCGGGCCAGTTTCGAGGTCGATCAAGCCTGCTTGATAGAGATCCCAGACTGGAATGAGAAAGCCGGAGGTGCTGGTCCGGCTGGAAAAAGCGATTGGCTGGCCCCGCAGGTCGGCGATACTCTGGTAGGGTGCCTCTTTCAGCCCGATCCAGTAGCTCTCATAATAGGGATTTCCGTCGATCATTTCCGCCATCAGCAGGTCAATCGCATCGTCATTATAAAGCTTGGCCGCCGCGGTGGAACTCAGGTAGGCGATGTCGATGCTGCCATTTTTCAGGCCCTCGTAGATGACTGCCGAGCTGATCGGGACTATCGCCTGAACGGGGCGTTGCACGCGTTCGCTCAAGTAGGCCTCGATTGCGCGGCGGTCCTCCATCATCGCATCGGGGTCTTTGTCCGGCTCCAGCGCAATCACGATCGTGCGCAGGGTGCCGTCGGCGTAGGTGCTGTCTGGCCCGCAGCCATTCATGAGCAGACCCGCCGCGAGCAGGCAGATAAGTGGGAGGATTGGTTTCATGGTAGTTTTCAGAGCTGGTGACCGATGGCCTGGACTCCTGGCATAAGGCCAGTCGCTACGGGAACTGTTGCATTCCCGCAGTCGCCGCGGGAGCTGTTTGATGTGATGTGTTTATGCGAATGAGACTTGTTGTCAATAAAACGCACTTTTCGGTGAAGATTTGTCAAAATGTCAGGCTTTGAAAGGGCGAGATCGGAGTCTCGCGATCCCGGGGGACTTGCTCGCCAAGCAAAAAAGCTTCGGGTGTTTTGGGCCCGAAGCTTTTGAGTGGATGCGTTTTCACGCACCGCTGACAGCAACAAAACTAGAAGCTGAATTCGACGCCGCCGTACCAGAAGCGGCCCTGTCCGGGGCGTGGGCCGTGGGGGAGGCGGGAGGCAAGGTATTCGCGGTCGAGTGCGTTGTTCACACCGATCAGGAGCCTGGCCTGGTCGGTGAGCTGGTAGCTGCCGCTCAGATCGAGTAGGAAGTAGGCGTCGTTTTTGCCGAAGCGGGCGTCATTGGTGCCATCGGGACGTAGCTCGTTGGATACATTGCTGGCTGTGCCGTAGGTGGAATCGACGTAGACAGCGTCGGCATAGAGGCCGAGGGGACCCTTTTCAAAGCCGAGGCCGAAGCTGATCTGGTAGTCAGGCACGTAAGGCAGCGCGGCACCTTTGCGACCGCCGGCGAAGATCGACTCGACAGGAGCTCCACCGCCACCGCCTGCATCCACCTTGTTACGCAGTTCGGCATCGGTGTAGGTGAAAGCCACATAGGCAGGCAATGAGAAGCTCATATTGTTGGCCTTGGCAAAGTCGTAGCCGATACTCAGCTCGATACCCTGAGTGCGGGCTTTACCCACGTTCTCGGTGCCGCCCGCGCCGGCTCCGCCGATGTTATCCGGGACGATCAAGTCGTTAAAGCGGGTGTGGAAGAAGATGACTTCGGCCTGCAGGGCATGGTCGGCATTGCGGTAGCGATAGCCCAGCTCAAAGGCGTCGGATGTTTCTTCCTGGATTTTGTCGTTGCCGGTCGCTGCGCCGGGGCTAGGCAGGGCAAATCCGCGAAAAACATTGCCGAATACGAAGTGTCGCTCGTCGAATTTGTAGAGTGCGCCAATCCCATAGGCAAACACATCGAGTTCTTCCCGGGCGCGGGTCCCGTTCATACGGTTGTTGTTTTTGTAGCGGACGTGTTCCCAGCGAACTCCGGGGGTGAAGGTCCAGTCCGCATACTGAATCTGGTCGGAGAGCGATACCGCCAGCGCGGTGGTAGTCCCGCGGCGGTCGTCCTGCGAGCCGGGGGCTCCGCGGGCGATGTTCGTGATCCCACCGTTGGCATTCTGGGTGTAAACATCCTGATTTTGGAAACGGTCTTCGTAGTCCTCGTGCAGACGGATGCCCAGTTGGATATCGTGGCGGGTCGCTCCGACATCAAAGTTGTGGTCGACCACCGTTTGTATGCCGTAGGATTTGTATTCGCGGTTGTTGTTGCGGACGCGCAACGAGCCGGCACCTTCGCCCTTCAGGACCGCTAGTTCAGAGCTTCCGGGGCTGGCCAGGGCTTCCGATAGATTGGTATTGGATCCAAGTATGGGGTCACCATTTCCGTCGAATTGAGGTACACCACCTGTGATCACCTGCCCCCGAACGTCATGCAGCTTATACCAGGCGCGGCTGAAGTCATTGTAGTAGGCTGTGGTGCTGATACGGGTATCGACATTGGGCTCGATGATGTGCCGCAGGTAGGTGCGGATGTTTTCGGTCTCAATCGTGTCAAAACGACTGGCCGCATAGCGACGGTTGGGATTGCGGCGGAAGTCTTCTGTGGTCAGCCCAAGGTAGGTTTCGTCGGCATCCATGTCGGTATAGCCGGCCTTGAATTCGAAGCGCTGGTAGGCAGATGTCTTGGGCTCCCAGAAGAGTTTGACCATCGGCTCAAATTTGGTGAATCCGGTATCGCTGCTGCTTGAACTGGCTGCGGTGCCGTCGATCTGCTTAAAGCCGTCCGTCTGGCGGTAGTAGATCTCACCCAGGTAGCCAAAGGTGCCCAGTTCTGTTTCAAAGCGATCACCATACCAAAGGTGAGCACGGGCATCATTGTCTGTGCCGTAGATGAATTTTGCATACCCTGCGGCTTGCTGCGGGACCTCGGTCGAAAGGTAGTTCAGTGCACCCCCCGTGATTTGAGGGCCGTACTTCACCTGGCTCGAACCCTTGATGACTTCGAGGCCGCGCATACGCCCGGTGGTGGGGGTGTAATAAGCCGCCGGATTGGAGTAGGGGGCCGGGGCCGAAAGCACGCCGTCCTCCATCACCGTGATGTTGGAACTACGCATCGAGCCGACCCCGCGGATACTGATATTCGGAAACAGACCGTAGCCGTCTTCGGTGCGCACGTAAACGCCCGGCACCCGGCGAATGGCCTGGTCGATGTTGTCGTAGTTGAAGCTGCTCAACTCACCGAGATCAATGAAGCTGGCCGAGCCCGGAATCTCAAATACCTGATCGGGTGAGCCGAGAATCGTAAAGGTGTCCAGCCGTTGGACGCTTTGAGGGCTGGCCGGCGTGTTGGCATCGGAGACCGCGTTGTTGTTTGTTTCCTGGCCAAGCAATGCAAAAGGTAGGCACAGCCAGACGAGAGCAGGTAGTGTTGTTTTCATAGGATGAGGACTCATAAATTAAATATTAGAGAATGAGTCTCAATAGCCTCAAAAACTACCTGTCAACTGTTTTTTGATAATAAGTCTCATTTGCAAGGATCAAGGGTGCGGATGGGTGGAGTGGGTGGGTCGACGTCAGGGCGTCCGACGAGCGGACACGCCACGGGGTGGGAGAAGTGGTTAGTGGTGTGCTCGCTTGTCGAGCGCCTTGCATTGTTGGCAGTGGCGGGATTGGCAAACGGTGGTCAAGCCGCTATAGATCCCGCGAGCCGACATAGACTCGGGTCACGCGTTTGGTCACGGAGCAGAGGGTTTCCCAGGGGATGGTGCCGGATTGGGTGCTGAAGGTGCCGGTGCTGATTTCGTGCTCGCCGTCGCGTCCGATCAGGATTACGGGGTCGCCGATGGCTGCCTGCGGGCAGTGGCTGACATTGACAATGGTTTGGTCCATGGTGACGCGCCCGAGAATCGGGCAGGACTGCCCATGGATGAGAACCTGTCCGTTATTGCTCAACTCCAGTGGGACGCCATCACCGTAGCCAGCGGTGAGAATAGCGATACGGGTATCGTGGGTCAGGCGATGCGTGCGGCCGTAGCTGATATCGGTGCCGGCGGGCAGCGTTTTGATCAGCCCAATCCGGGTATGAAAGCTAAAGACGGGCTCGACCTGGACGCGGCCAAAGGCGGAATCGGGGTAGGGGGAGACGCCCAGTTGGAGCAGGCCGATGCGCACGGCATTGTAGGGACTGCTCGCGCTCAGGCTGTCGATACCGGCCGAGTTGTCGGCATGGATGAGCAGGTCCTCGGGTAGATTCGGCGTCGCACTCAAGACCGCCAGGAAGCGCTCGCGTTGAATACGGGTGAAGTCGGGGTCACTCTCAGCGCTGGAGAAGTGGGTATAGATACCTTCGAGATGAAGACCGGACATTTGGGCAATTTGCGCCAGTAGTGCACTGGCCTCGCTGTGCCAGACGCCGAGGCGGCCCATCCCGGTATCGATCTTGAGGTGAATTTTGATTACCGTCTGCCGCTTTTCGGCCAGGGTCTGGAGGCGTTCGCACTCCTCGCGGGTGCTGACGGTTGCGATGAGGTCCTGCTCGATCAAGCGGGTCTCTTCTTCAGGTAAGATCGGGCTCAGGACGAGGATGGGCCAGCCGGCCCCCATGTGTCTGATCTCAGCGGCCTCGGCCACATTGGCCACTGCGAAATAGTCGACTCCACTCTGCATCAAGCGCCGCACCATCTGCGGCATACCGTGGCCATAGGCATCGGCCTTGACCACGGCGACGTAGCGCACGCGGGGTGGTAGGGCCGCCTGGATCCGTTTCAAATTACGCTCAAAGGCGGCGAGATCGATCTCGGCCCAGCAGCGTAAGTGGGTGGCTGTGTGTTTTTTGGAAATAGGAATGCTTGGGTTGGTCTTTAAGCGGTTGTGGGATGTAGGTTCAGTGGCGTGT
>REBV01000204.1 GCA_007692545.1 Puniceicoccaceae bacterium | reverse complement strand
CGCCATCCGCATCGCCCGATCACGTACAGCATGGGCATGGGCTAACTGCACACTCAAAGAGGGCTCATTCGGGGCGGACAAGTCGGATGCTGCGTTTTCCCAATAATCCTCAAATGTTTTGGGGTTGACGGGATGATGACTCTCTCGAACCAGACTAACTTGAGCACCCAAGTTGATTAGGGCCACTTTCACCCGCTGGGCCACTTCCAAAACAAGCTCGCCTTCCCGCACCCAGAAGTCCTCATCAGCGATGCGGAATTGACGTCCCTCCAGTTCCGCCCAGCCGCCGCCAATATGGCCAGGCTCCAAGGCTATGTGATAACTCGCCAGGGGATGCACTGCCCCATTTCTCGCTACCGTCGATCCTTCTTTCGGAGAGCGCCACCATATAAAGGGTTCCGTCTCAGCTATGGCCTCCAAGTCAAGCTGAGCCTCCCAAGCGGCATAGGGCGCATAGCGAACTGAAAGCTCATTAGCCAGTTTTTCCTCCATCGCCGGCAGAGACGAACCCAGAGTTAACAAGAAAACACCTAATACCCGATAGTCCATGGAACTCTTTGCTGAAGAAAATACGGAAAATAAATAAAAAGCCCTTAGCCTCCCAAAATATTTCCGTTCCAATTTTTAATGCTTACACAATCTCTTACGATATCGACAAAAAAAACGCCGACAATAGCCGGCGGTTTGATTTAATTAAGAACTTCAGACGTTTACGAGGCGTTTTCTTGAAATAGGTGAACATCGCGCTGCGGAAACGGGATGCTGACCCCTTCTGCATCGAACTTCTCCTTAACGGCCTGAGTAAAGTCGAATTTAAAAGTCCAGTAGTCAGCGGCATTGACCCATGGACGGACAACAAAGTCGACACTACTGTCACCAAGATCAGAGACAGCGACCTGGGGTGCTGGCTCTTTAAGCACGCGCTCGTCAGCAGCCAGCAGGTCTTGTATGAGTTGCTTGGCCTTCTGTAAATCGTCACTATAGCTCACGCCCACGATCATATCAACGCGGCGAGTCGGGTGGGCAGAGAAGTTAGTGATGGATCCACCCAAGATAGAGGAGTTGGGCATGATAATTTTGACACTATCCGGGGTCTTCAACTCGGTGGTGAGAATGCCAACTTCGACCACAGTGCCAGCCTCGCCCCCCGCTTTGATAAAATTACCCGCTTGAAACGGTTTAAAAAGGATAATCAGCACGCCCGAAGCAAAATTCGAAAGGGAGCCTTGCAGCGCCAGACCGACAGCCAAGCCAGCAGCACCGATAACAGCAATAAAAGATGTCGTCTGAACACCCAGTTTACTGATGGCTGCTATGACAATAAAGACAACAAGCGCACCATGAAGCATACTGGAAAAGAATCCGACCAAGGTTTGATCAACTTCTTTCTTTTGCAAAACTTGAACAAAGAGAGCTTTGGCCTTCTTCGCGAGCCACAAGCCCACGACGAGAATGACAATAGCTGAGAGGATCTGCATTCCGAAGCTTGTCAGCCCATAGGTTAGATTTTCCACTGCAGCGGGGCTGGACGCTGTCGCGATGATTGGTATTTGTAGCGGCATAATTTATATTTTTAGTTTATAGTTTAGAAAGTATGCCGCAGAATATAAAGATGCGACTAACTGACAATACGTAAAATCTGCAAAATGCAATAGTGCCCGAGCTGAAAATCCTGTCACGGTCGAACCAGCACTTTTGCGGCCGCCCCTAGCCCCAAAGACAGGGAGCCCCCTCCCGCGGTGAGGCGTAAACCGACTGATTCCGCAGCCAGGCTCCGGTTCTCGACGACAAGGATGACCCCCGGATTGAGTCCGGATCGCGCGATATAGTTAAGGAAATCAGTGTCCTGATCACTTATTCGGGCGACAGAAAGCGGTGTATTCAACGGGCAATTAACCAGAGAATCCAGATGGCCGGCAACAAGCTCTCCAGCGGCGGAAGGAATCGGGTCACCATGGGGGTCTTCTGTGGGATGATCCAGGAGCTGGTCGATCCGCTCCAGTAGGAGATCTGAAACAACATGCTCCAGTTGCTCTGCTTCCGCATGCACTTCTGACCAGTCGAAGCCCAATACTTCAACCAGGAACTGCTCGATCAAGCGATGACGCCGCAAAACATGCAGCGCGAGTCGTCGACCTGGTTCCGTCAGCTCAACACCTACCCGCGGGGCATAGCGTACAAGGCCTGCATCCGCCAGAGCCTTCATCATGGTAGTCGCTGTGCCGGGAACCACTCCGAGCGCATCCGCAACCTGCCCCATGGGCACTTCAGTGCCTGTCTGCTTTTCAGAAACGAGGTATATGTGCTTAATATAATCTTCTACGGTAGCGCTTGGCATATTGGCTTTATCCTTATGTCAAGGACCAGCCAGGCCAAGTTTTTTTTACACGAATAGAATGAAGCTCAAGGAACGCTTTCTTATTGGCGAGGTCGATTCCTTCATCCATCAATTATAGTGAAATGACCTCTTTGCGCTCGTCTAGTTTTGTTAGTATCCTACTTTTGATACCCGGACTACTGTGTGGCCAAACGACCGATTTAGCCAGTAGTCGGCTATTGGCTATCGCCGAGAGAGAAACAGCCATCTACCAGAAAATCGCCGAGGACCCCGAATTTTACAGTGACGAGGATTTGGACCGGCGCTTGAACAATCTGGTCCAATCGTATCGCAGCTATCTCGTTGACCAGCCGAACGACGCGAGTGCGTATGTGCTTTATGGCAAATTGCTTCGTCGCCTGGGCGAATACGACCAGGCTTTCGCGGCATTTCTAAAGGCAGACGAACTGGACCCTAAAATAGCTGTGGTTAAGCAACAGATCGGCAACCACCTGGCCGAGCAAGGTAAGGGTCCGGCGGCCCTAACCTTCTATCTGAATGCAGTCGACCTTGAACCCGAAACAGCCATTTACCATCTAGGTCTAGGCCAATTATTGCACCATTTCCGATCAGAATTCATTGAGGACGGACTCTTCACCCGTGATGCTCTGGAGCGGGAGATGCTGAAAGCGTTTCGCGAAGCCACGACGCTGGAGCCGGATAACTTCGACTATCAAATGCGCCTGGGTGAGGCTTACTACGACTTGAGTAGCCCGGATTGGCGGAGCGCACTCCTGCACTGGAACAAGGTCCACAAACTCGCACAGACAAGCCTACAGACTGAAATCCTGAATCTACACCGCGCCCGGGTCTACGGCAAACTGGGCCGGGTCGACGACGCTCAAACCATGTTAGAAAGCGTCCTCAACCCGGCTTTACAAAAATCAAAACAGCAAGTGTTGGAAGAGATCGCCCAACATTAACTTGCATCCGGCTGGATCGAGCTGACGCAGTATTTCGAATTGCATTTTATCGATAACTGCGAATAACTCCCAGCTATGAAACACGACGACCCGACTTTCGCCGAGGGCACCAATCACGATGAAAGCCTCACGGCATCGGTGACGGATTCGGCGCCGGGTGGCGATCATTCCCTGGGCATGCTCTGCCATTTGCTAAGTTTAGTGGGGTTTGTCGGCGTCCCTTTTGGTAATATCCTCGGGCCACTGGTCCTCTGGCTGATGAAAAAAGACCAGGACGCTTTTGTCGATGCGACTGGTAAAGAAGTCCTAAATTTCCAGATATCGGCCACTATATATATGGTCATTTGCGGGTTGCTGATTTTTCTGGTGATCGGCCTGCTCCTCCTGCCTATCTTAATCATTGGAGTTATTGTCTACACGATAATAGCTGCCCTGAAGGCAAATGAAGGGAAGCTATATCGCTATCCACTCACCATCCGTTTTTTGAAGTAGGTAGCTTGAGATTTTACCCGTATTCCGACGCTCTATGCTCTTATCAAACAAATCAATCGAAAGAGCAATTGATCAGTTAGAAAGGGCTGACAACGCGGCAAACGGAGTGCGTGCTGCACTCGATAATCCACGATTCAAGGGCTTGCTAGAAGCCACGGATGTAGACGACCCCGAAAACTTACTACCCCTGGCCGCTGCATTTTCGGTGCACCCGATCTCCGGATTTGCGGTGGGTGCGATTGCGGTGGGTGTTTCAGGAAGACTCTATCTGGGCGCAAATATGGAATTTCAAAGCATGCCCTTAAATGCATCACTCCACGCTGAACAGTCGGCTTTGCTCAATGCGTGGATGCACGAAGAAAATGAGGTTGTCGCGCTCCATGTATCCGAATTGCCCTGCGGTCACTGCCGCCAGTTTTTGCGGGAGCTCTCCAATTTCACAACGCTTGACCTATCCGTGAGGGGTCAACTTTTCTCGCCCGGTCAGCTATTACCGAACGCATTTGGTGAGCTGCCTCCATCGGGGCATGGCCTGCTGGACAGCCGCTCAAGTGCCCTGGAAGCGGTTCATCCGCAGCCCGACACCTTTCAGCAAAGGGCTATAAACGCAGCGCAGCGGAGCTACGTGCCTTACAGTCGTTCGCCTGAGGGCTTTGTCATCGAATGTTTGGATGGCCGTTTTTTTACTGGTCGGGCGGCGGAGAGCGCCGCCTTCAATCCGAGTGTTTCCAGTGCCCTGGTGGCGCTGAATCAGCGCAACCTTTCATCGAGTCGTCAGGTAACGATAACCCGGGCAATACAGGCTAAACTGGCCACATCGATTAACAGTCCACTCGCCTTTGCCCGCGCATTGATTCATTCAGTTTCCACTGCCGAGATTGAAGTCGTGCAGATGGATGCCGGGGCAGCCGACTGACTACTCGTAGCGGAGTGCATCAATTGGGTCGAGCCGGGAAGCACGCAGCGCAGGGTAAACCCCTGAAGCCAGTCCAATAAGACTACTGAATAAGAAGCCGTAAAACATTGCAGTCACGGGGACCAGACTAATGTTTTCTCCTTCCGGAATCAGGTCCCGGGCCAGAGACAAGAGACCGACACTGGCGACCAATCCCAACAAGCCGCCCATGACGGAGATAACAACTGCTTCAGCCAAAAACTGAATAAATATATCGTAGCTGCGCGCACCGATTGCTTTGCGCACACCGATTTCGCGGATGCGTTCGCTGACTGAAGCCAGCATGACATTCATGATACCGATACCACCGACCAGCAAAGAAATACCGGCGATCCCACCGAGTGAATAGGTAAATGAATT
The DNA here is from genome assembly GCA_007692545.1 of Puniceicoccaceae bacterium. Classification (GTDB taxonomy): domain Bacteria; phylum Verrucomicrobiota; class Verrucomicrobiia; order Opitutales; family Coraliomargaritaceae; genus Thalassobacterium. The sequence goes on along the minus strand of REBV01000204.1, from coordinate 16,648 downwards.
CTCCAGTTTCTGCAGCTCTGCCAATTGCTCGTTCTGAGTACGTATCTCAAAGTCCTGAATGCCACGGTGGGTTTGCGTCAGGGTATTCTCAATCTGCTCCATCAGGTCTGGCATGGTCTCGACGTTGGCGGCAAGAATCTCGATTCGATTGACGCTGTCGTCGCCCCGGTAACGCGACATGGCGGTGGTGGCGGGCAGGTAATTCAGGCGGTCCTCCCAATTGAACCGTCCGCCGCCACCACCACCGAAACCGCCACCGCTGTCGACGGATGCAAGCTGACCGATGATCGTGTAAATTTGGCCTCGAATACGGACTTGCTCACCCACGACGTTGCGCGAGCCTCGAAACAAGCGATTCACCACGTGCGGACCCACTACGATCACGGGTGCCTTGGCATGGATGTCGAAATCGGAAATGAAGCGCCCCTGGGACAATTGACGCTGGCTGATCCCCGTAAAGTCAGGAGTCACCCCGTGGAGTATGGCTCCCGTGCGGCGGCCATTGGCAAAAAAGCGCTCCCAGTTCATATCCACGACGGGGTTCACAAACGTGGCCAAAGGCGTGGCTTTTTCGATCGCGCCTATATCGCGCCAGGTCATCCCAGGCGAGATGCCCGCAATGTGTTGTTGTGATTCGGGTGCCTCACGCGGGTGGACCTCGAGTTTCAAGACCCCACCGCTACGCTCAAATGATGCCCGCATATTGCCCAACATACCCTGGACGATGCCCACCATGGCTACCAGCGCAGCGACCCCAAGAATGATTCCACTCATGGAAAGGAGCGTGCGCACCTTATTGGACCACACCTCCCGCATGCCATTGGCCGCCCCGGTGTAAATATCGGCGATTGGATTCATGCCCCGTCGTCCTCCACAATTTTACCATCTTGCATGCGGATATGGCGTTTCGCGTATTGTGCGACCTCATCATCATGCGTCACGAGTGCCAGCGTGATTCCCTCATCGAGCAAGGAACCGAATAGATCCATGATCCGCCCGCGATTTTTACTATCGAGATTACCCGTGGGTTCGTCGGCGAGGATCAAGCGGGGCTGATTCGTCAACGCGCGGGCAATCGCAACCCGCTGGCGCTCCCCGCCCGAAAGCTGACTCGGGCGATGGCTTGCGCGATGCTCCATGCCCACCCGCTGGAGCGCGGACATACCCAATTCTTTTTTATTATGAGTCCGGGTGCGCCCATAGACGAGCGGGAGTAAGACGTTATCCATCACGCTCAGTTTGGGCAGTAAATTAAACGACTGAAAAACAAAGCCGATGCGCGTGGCACGGAGCCTGGCTCGCTCGCTCCGGCTGATATTAGACACGTCTTTACCCTCAAAAAACATTTCTCCCGAACTCGGGCTATCCATGAAGCCGAGCGTGTGCATCAGCGTCGACTTACCGGAGCCAGAGGTGCCTACAACTGCAATAAATTCACGGTCATAAATCTTCAGGTCGACCCCGTCCAGCGCATGCACAAACTCACTGCCGACCTGGTAGGTGCGCCGGATGGATCGAAGCTGAAAAACCTGCGCTGAATCAGTCATTGGATCGTCGAAACTCCGGCGGACGACTTAAAGCGACCGATTCTCCTGCTGTCAGACCGGAAATAACCTCAACATGCTGCAAATTATTAATCCCCACCTCGACTTCACGCCGCTCCCAACCATTCAGGTTCTGGACAAAGACGATGCTCTTATTTGCCTCATTAAAAACAGCCGACAATAGAACACTCACAACATTCTCCGCAGACGCGATCGGTATTTCCACGGTTGCGCTGATTCCTGGGCGAACGCGATTATCAGCGACCTCAAACATGACTTCCACGGGAAAGACGCGCACATTACCATCGCGGCGGGCCGAAGGCGCGATCACCCGAATCTCTCCTGCCACTGTAAAATTTGGGATCGCGTCAAAACGAAGAAATGCGGATTGGCCAATGCTCAGTTGCTCGACATCGACCTCATTGATATTCGCCTCCATATAAAGTTCGTTGAGTTGAGCAATGGTCATCAGATCGGTGCCATTCGACACCGAGGTGGCCCCGGAGATGACCTGCCCATCGACCACCGGAAGCAGAGTAATGACCCCATCGTGGGGCGCTTTGATGGTCGTTTTGGACAAGTCCTCTGCAGCATCTTCAAGTCGGGCCTGGGAAATTTCCAAATTCAGTTTAGCCAGGCTGAGATCGGTCTGCGCATCCAAATACTCCCGCTCGCCGACAAAGTCGCGGGTGAACAGTTCCTGCAAGCGATTATAATTACGCTGGGCTTTTTCCACGCGCAGGCTTTCTGCTTCCAGGCTGCGCTCTGCCTCGCGCAAACGTGTTTCCAGACTCGTCCGGTCCAGTTCAAGCAAAACCTGTCCGCGCTCGACCGTCGCCCCTTCTCTGACCGGTATGGCTATGATGCGACCGCTTATTTCCGATTTCACGATCGAACTCAGCAGCGGCAGCACCTCACCCGAAGCAGGGACCACCGAACTCAAATCACGCAGCCTGGCTGTATCTGTCATGATATTGCCTTTTTGAGAACCTTGTCCGGTGGGCACCACCTGCAAGAGACCATATATACCCGCACCCAAAAGGCCGATTATCACAAAAACAGTTAAAGCGCGTTTCATTATTTTAATATTTGTCCACTAGACTTAGGGTATTCTCGGAGCGGGTGTTCGAAGAATTGATGTAGGGCCCGACCGCGTCCCAGTTGAGTCCATTGCGCTCTAGGAGACTGCCGTCCACGCGACTGAGTCGAACACTCGCCCGCAGGGTTTCGATCACAGACCTAAGGTAATTGCTTCTGGCCCGGTCGAGATCGCGCTGAGCTTCGAGGACATTCCGGTAGGCCACCAGGCCCGAACTAAAGCGCGCGCGCTCCTGCTCGAAGGATTCCTCGTTCAAAGCCATCGCGGCCCGCGTCACCTCAATACGTTTCAAGCCAGCATTGGCAGCGCGCCAGGCATTTCTTGCGGCCAGGGCTTTCTGCTGCTTAATATCATACAGTCGCAGTTCGGCTTGCTCAAGGTTGCGCGCGGCTTGACGCTCGCGGGCGCGGGCCTCCCGAAAGCCCCAGGGCAAACGCACTTCGAGGCCGACGTTCCAGTCGTAACCATCCCCCTTGAGGGCCCCCCGTTGAGCCACTCTGCCGCTGGTATCCCGCCCCAGATAGTCGACGCCGGCAGTCAAATTAAGATCGGGCTGAATCTGGTCCTGGGCAAGCATGCGATTGATACGATTCACTTCCATGCGCCGCTCCTGTGCTCTGGCATCGTCATCATTCATCAAAGTTTCCAGCACGACTGTCTCCATGCTTCGGAGCTCGCCGATAGTTTCGGGGAGTTCTTTCACCGCAAATGAATCCGTAATCGATGCTGAAAAGTCAGCCTGGCCCATCGCACGCCGCAAGGTATCCTGCGCATCTTCAATCACTCGATCCGCTTGAATGATCGCCTCCTGCTGGTTAAGGATTTCCGCTTCGGCTTGCAGAACCTCAAGCCGGGTCACGAGGCCCAGGCGCTCCCGCTCCCGATTTTCTTCGAGTAAATTTTGCGCCAGTTCCAGACTTGAGGCGATGAGCGCGCGATCCGCCCTGGCAAAGGCCAGGTTCCAATAGGCAATCTCCGTCTCAAGCACCAGATCGAGCACATCCGAGCGCAATTCAAAAAGACTGCGCTCGGCGTTGACCTTAGCCCGCGCCAGCGGCGCCAGGTTAATGGTGGGGCCGGCCCCACGGAGGAGTGGCTGACGAATCGACACGCCTAGATCCGAAGCATAGTCCGGATTGCGGGCAGCATTATTATTCGAAGTACTGCGACTGAGCGAAGACCCCAGTGTGACGTTGGCACCCGTCGAAAAAGGCTTCTCGGCTCCCACTCTCGCCCGACGGCTATCGCTCTGCGGGATCACGAAATCGTCCAAAGCACTATTTCGAGCGGCGGATCGTCGTTCCTGGTAGGACGTACTCCCGAAAAATGAGGGATCAAAGCCGGCTTCTTCAATCTCGATAGAATCCAACGCATTGGCCGGCTCGATACTGGCAATCCGCAAGCCCAGATTGTTACTGAGGGCAGCGGAGATCGCATCGTCCAAAGAGAGATCAGTCGCTTCTGCCAGCAGTCGACCGGTGCCTATAAGAAAGAGTAAAGCGAGAGTTTTGTACGGGGAAGGCATCTTGAGGTAATCCTTAGTTACAGGACGGTCCATCAAGTTCAAACAAATGTTCCAGATTTTATTAATTTGGGCCTTTAAACCCCTCCGGATTAGCCTGATGCCAACGCCAGGCCGTCTCGATGATCGCCTGCACCTCTGTAAATTTAATTTTCCAGCCCAGTTCGTCCTGTGCCTTGCGGGAATCAGCGTAAAGCGCGGGCGGGTCGCCTGCACGGCGGGCATCTTCGACCACCGGCACCTTCAGGCCGGTGACCGCTTCGACCGCTGCAATGATCTCCCGCACCGAGTTTGGACGACCTGTGCCCAGATTATAAAAATGAGCCGCCCCTGGGCGCTCCAGTTTTTCAAACACAGCGATGTGCGCGCGGGACAGGTCATCCACATGCACGTAGTCTCGCAGACAGGTGCCGTCGGGAGTATCGTAATCGGTGCCAAAGATTTTAATATGCTCGCGCCGACCCGTCGCGGCATCGATGACCAGCGGGATCAGGTGCGTCTCTGGCGAGTGATCTTCGCCGATGCTACCGTCCTCTGCCGCGCCGGCCGCATTGAAGTAGCGAAATGCGGCAAAACTCAGGCCGTAGGCGTGCGCGAAGGCCTTCAGGCAGTTTTCCACGTCAAGCTTGGTCTGCCCATAAGGGTTGATCGGCGCCTGCGGTAGCGTTTCCACAATCGGCAGGCTTTGCGGCTCGCCATAGGTGGCACAGGTGGATGAGAAGACAAACTTCTTCACCCCGTTGTCGAGCATCGCCTCCAGCAGGCGAAGTGTAGCGACAAAGTTATTCTCGTAGTATTTACGTGGTTCCGTCACGGACTCGCCAACATAGGCAAAGGCGGCGAAGTGCATGACCAGCTCGATCGACTCATCCCGCAGGATTTGGCTGACCGCGACCGGATCCCCCAAATCTGCATTATAGAAGGCAATATCCGAAGCGACTGCCGCACGGTGCCCGAAGACCAAATTATCCAGCACCACAGGCCGATGACCTGCCGCGACTAATTGACGCACACAATGGCTACCAATGTAACCGGCTCCTCCCACGACTAATACGTTCATCATGGGACGATGGAGCCTGCACGAAGAATATCCAAACCAAAAACAAAGCCCGCGATTATATTTTGAATCTGGATTTGCCCAAACTCGGATTATTTTCCACTATTGACAGTTCAGCCGCGAAACGTGGTATCCCTATTTCGCTCAAATATGCACCAATCCCGCATCGTTATAACAGGCATCGGCCTGACCTCGCCCAACGGCAACACGCTCGAAGAATATCGTCAGAATCTTCTGGAGGGTGTCGCGCGCATTCAATTGATCGACATGCGCTACATGGGGCAAGTCCCTGCCGGGGTCTGCGACTTTGATCCCAAGAAGTATCAGTCCCGCAAAGAGCTCCGCGTCGGCACCCGGGCGGGAAGCATCGCCATCTACTCAGCGCGTGAGGCCATTGCCAACAGCGGCATCGACTTTGAGAACTTCGACAAGAGCCGAATCGGCGTCTACATTGGTACGACCGAGCACGGTAATGTGGAGACAGAAAACGAGGTCTATAACATCTCCAAGTTCGACTACGACACAAAATTCTGGACGCACCACCACAATCCAAGGACCGTAGCCAACAACCCGGCGGGCGAGATCACGATCAACACCGGTATTACCGGCCCGCACTACACTATCGGTGCAGCCTGCGCGGCGGGCAATGCAGGCCTGATCCAAGCCCTGCAAATGCTGCGTCTTGGCGAGGTTGACTTCGCGCTGGCCGGCGGGGTCAGTGAAAGCATTCAGTCTTTTGGTATATTTGCCGGCTTTAAAAGCCAAGGCGCCCTGGGCAGCCATCCGATCGACGTCAATAAGACCAGCCGCCCCTTTGATAAGAGCCGCAACGGCATCGTCGTCTCGGAGGGTGGCTGTATTTATTCCTTGGAGCGCCTCGAAGACGCCCAAGCCCGCGGGGCGACGATTCTGGCCGAGATTATCGGCTACCGCATCAACTCCGACGCCTCTGACTATGTCTTGCCCAACCCCGAGCGCCAGGCCGAGTGCATGCAGCAAGCCCTGGCCGTAGCCGGCATCGAGGCCGCCGAGGTCGACATCGTCAACACCCACGCCACCTCCACTCCGATGGGCGACATCCAGGAAATCAAAGCCATTCGCGAAGTCTTCGGCGATAGCCCGACCACCTACGTCAACAACACCAAGAGCTACATCGGGCACTGCATGGGTGCAGCGGGAGCACTCGAGCTGGCCGGCAACCTACCCTCTTTCCAGGATAATATCATTCACCCCACCATCAACGTCGACGAGCTCGACCCCGAGTGTGCACTCCCGAATCTGGTCATAAACGAGCCACGCAAGGTTGACGCCGTCAAAGTTATCCTCAACAACTCCTTTGGAATGCTCGGAATCAACTCCGCCCTGATCCTCCGGAAATTCGAAGACTGACCAATCAATCTCGCATCCCGTATCTCGTATCTCACATCTCAAATTTCGCATCCCGCATTTATCATGACTGAAGATCAAGTAAAACAAATCGTAATCGACATCATCAACGAAATCGCGCCCGACGAGGACACGACAGCTCTCAAGTCTGAGATCAATCTGCGTGACCAGATGGACCTCGATTCCATGGATTTCCTCGACATCGTCATGGAGCTACGCAAGCAGCACAGCATCGAAGTGCCCGAGGAGGACTACCCGAAGCTGGCCTCGCTCGACAGCTGCGCTGAGTACCTCACGCCGAAGTTCAACGCCAAGTAGCTTGGCGAATGAGGATTACTGAGCGTCCAAGCTGGGATGTGCTAGCCGCTGCTCCGCTGTTCTTGGGTGCTGCATTTTTGCCATGGGCGCAGGGGGGCAATCATCACTCGGCAGCAGCGTTATTGGCCTTTACGGTTGGGCTCGGATCGGGTGTTTGGATGCTCGGCCTCCTCTGCACGCGCAGGTTGCCGCAAATACCGTTTTGGTGGTATGCTTGCTGCGGTGCCATTATGCTGGCAGGTTTCTTCGGGCTCGATGGCGGCACATTGCCAGGCAACCCCTACATTCTAGAGCATCAGTTCGCGGTGGCGGAACGCTGGCCGGGCAGCTGGATCGTCGGTTCGGGGAAAGCCTGGTTTGCCGCTTGTGCGCTCTGCCTACTGGGCTTAGCGGCGGGCACAGATATTCTTCGGCGACACAGCGACTGGATGCGCATTGTCGCTACGCTGCTTCTCATCGCAGCCGGAGGCATGGCAGGCGCCGGCTTATTAGCCGATGGTGCGGTGGCTTGGATGTTCCAGGATAGCACTGAATTACCGGGGCAACCCTTTGGTGGGTTTTTCCACTATAGCATGGCTGGCGCTTACTTGAATTTGGTCTGGCCACTGGGCTTTGCCCTTGCGGTGGCACCCGGACGGGGCAACAGAGGGGCGGCAGGCAAACTTGGGCGGGGGCTGGCTGCTTTGCTGGCAACGCTGGCATTTGCCGCGATTTGGACACTCCCAACAGTTGCAGCGCGGGGGCTGTCGCTGGCCTTGCTCGCCGTCCTTTTGTTGGCTTGGGCAGAATCAAGGCAGCGAGGATTTTGTGGATTCTGGACTCGCGCCTGCCAGCACTACGGAAAAACAAAAGCGCTCGCCGGACTTGTCGCTGCGGGAATGTTACTGGTGGTATTTTTGGGGCTTACGATCGCTAAACCGACGCTACGGGATTGCGGTAGAATCACCGCGTCTGGCCCGGTTGCAGGCTTGAACAAACCACTACCCGACCGGGGTGACCTGATGCTACGCTCCGAAGACCCACGATCAAAATTACCTGAGTTCGAGCGGCGGTTAGCATGGGCAACGGCCATCTCGATGGTGCCCGAAGCCGGACCATTCGGGGCGGGGCCGCGAGCGTGGAAAGCGTTTTATCCAGCATTTACGGACGATCTATTTCTGTTGACCTTTTTCCTCCACATACAATTCGTTCACAACGACTTTCTTCACTATTTGATCGAATGGGGCTGGGTAGGCGGCAGTGGATGGATCGCGCTGTGGCTACTGATCTTAAGGACGGGATTTCAGACTTTTTGGAGACGCCTGGACGGACGCGGTTCGTGGACGCGGCGGGATTGGATCGCCTTTGCAGCCTGGCTGGGCGTAGGCACTTGTATGGTGCATGCACAAGTTGATTTCCCACTGCAAAGCGCGGGCATCCTCGCCACTGCAATGCTTTGCAGCGCATTGGTCCTATCGGATCCGTCACTGTCAAAACGATCCAGGCGCTCCGGCGCAAGGTCAGGAAAAACGCACGCAGGCTAATGCGAACGCTCCGACAGAAGCGACCGCAACTCCCCTTCGATTCGGCTTAGCACCTTTCGTCGTTGGAAACGTGCAACAAAGGCATACCCACGCGCCGCCATTAACTTCAAACCGTCGCAGTCATCCTTCCCTCGCAGGATTTCTTTAGCGAAAGCAGCCGCATCGTCAGGCGCGACCAGCCAGCCACAGCCCTCTTCGCGACAGAGTGTGGCGACCGCGCTTGCATCGTCGGCAACCGCGAGAACTGGCCGGGCGAAAGCCATGATGCTGAGTAATTTGGAGGGGAAAAAGGCCACTCCGGAATTTGCTTGCTGAGTAACCAGGCAGAAATTTGAGTCGATTAAAAGCGCATGGTAATCAGGGAGCGGCTGCAGCGGAAGAACAGTCACATTTGTGAGCCCCTGCTCACTGATCGCCTCTTCAAGCGTGCGCCGCATGACCCCATCCCCACAAATAACAAACCGCACCATCGACTCATGCCGCAAGAGCGCAGCCGCTTTAATGATCTGTCCGAGACCTTGTTTGATTCCAAGATTTCCAGAGTAACTGACGAGAAAAGCATCTGACGGAATGCCATGGGCTTTGCGGAATTCTCCCCCCGGCGGGATTTGCGCAGAATCAGGAAATTCCACCGGATTCGGGAAAAATAGAGTCTTCGCACGCGGCACGCCTTTTCGGTGAAGCGCAGTCATCATGCCGGGGCTGATTCCGGATACCCGGGTTGCTTTGCCGTAAGCAAAGGCCTCCAAGCGATAAAGTAGTTTGGTCAAGGGCCCGGTACGCAGCATGCCGAGTCCAAAGGCCGCATCGGGTTGCAGATCCTGCACATGAAACACAGTCGGCACGCCGCGCAGAAAGCGATAAAGAGCCGCTGGCACACCAAGTGGCAACGGCGGCGACACGACGAAAAGAACGTCTGCCTTTCGCAGAGTAAAAAGCCGAAGCGTGGCAGCGACGACGAAGGATGCCTCATGCACCACTCGCTTCAAGGCGGTAACCGTCTTCGGCACATAATCCCAAACCCGATGCACCGTGACACCGTTCATTGCATCGCGCCGGTAGAGTTTTCCCGCATCCTCCGGCAATTTTTCCCATGCCGGATAGTACGAGAAACTTGTTACCACTTCGACCTCCCACCCGTGTTCTACCAACCACTCTGCCAGCATGGCATTGTAGGGAGCGATGCCAGTGACTTCCGGCGGATAGTTGATCCCGAGCAAGACGAGGCGTGGTCGGTGGCTGGAACGTTCACTCGCACTCATCCGTCGGGTTTTTCCTCAATCTTTATTTCCTGAATACACGCGTATACCTGCGAAGAATACCCAGCCTTCAAAATCGCCCAAGCTAGACCACGATACTCATCACGAAAGCCCAGCATGAAAAAAATAACATCCATAGAAAAAAGCCAAAGCTCAGAGAGTCCCGCAGTTCTAAACATCGTAGTAACGTAACACCCGTAACAGCGAAACCGGAAACCAGAAAACAAATCGTGGATCTCTCCGCATTAGATCAAAAAACTCTTTCGGCACCTTATCACGTTTCCGGTAAACCCTTCTCAGTAAGTGGAAAACAAAATCGGAGCGATACCGTTTGAGCTCAAATCGAGCAACCGCTTTAGTATCGTCCGCAAGTGAGTGTATCCCCACAATCAAAGAATAACCAATGACAGAGTCTCTCCGTATAGCCATAAAACTGCTGTGATCCCAGTCAAGACTACCGTGGTAGATATTCACTCCAGCGCCACAGGAAACCATTTTTTCCGGATTAACGCACGCATTTTTGGAGTGTGTTGCGATCGTGGTTAAATAAACAACATCTTCGCAGGCACACCTAAGGCGCGTTTCGAAGCGAATCCCCTTACCAATAGCCGCCGCATGGATGACTGTAGAAATATTCGTTGGAAATTCCTTTATTATCATCCGAGGTAACTGTCTCCTTGGAATGTCAATATATTCACCCTCAGACCTTCCCGCGGATGAACTTACCAGCTCACTTGTCATTTCGGACAATGCGAAAGTCGACTCGTGGTGATTCGGTCTCGAGTTGTCGCAAAAGTAAAAGTCATATCCGTTTTCATAAGCCCTGATAGCACAAGCCAAATGGCCTTGCGGCCAAGTATCGTCAGAGTCAAGGTATGCAATCAACGCCGCCTGCTCACTGACACAATTAAGACCAGCATTGCGAGCAGCAGAGACCCCCCTATTTTGCTGGCAAAAGATTCTCACATCAATTACCGGCCCAAAATCGATTCCCGCAAGCTCTTTGCTGGCGGGATGCGGCGAGCCATCATCAACAACATTGACGACAATCAACCAGTCACTCGGGATCTCTTGAACGGCTATTGATCGCAAAGCCCGTCTGAGAATCCCCGCCTTGTTTTGATAATAGGGGATAATAACGTACAAAGTAGGCATTGTATTCTACGAGGCTTGTTATCCAGAAGTTAAGTACATGGACTGTAGCGTGAGTTAGGCGGACGACCGGAGGCTTGAAGACACACCACTCCGAAAAAGCAATAGTAATTCCGCTTCCAATCAACTTCTATCTACTATCTGTCGCTTCCTTCCCCATCTTTATTTCCCGGATACGCCCGTAAACCTGAGCAAAGTATCCCGCCTTCAAAATCGCCCAGGCCAGACCACGATACCCATCGCGAAAGCCCAACATTAGAAAATAACATCCAAAGAAAAAAGCCAAAGCAAGGAAGGGTGTATCCATTAGTTTGTATTTGATTTTTTGGGGGAGGGTCCATGCAGCGGATTCCGCATCCCCTCTGCGGGCGATATAGCGCCGTGCCTCCCAGTCCGCATACTCGGCGTGTTTAGCCGCCCAATGGTCCAGACCCCGCGTGTCGCGGTGATCAATCTTTGCGCGAATAACTCCGACTGGACCATTTAGAACCGGATGCTCGTGAATCTCCATATCGAGTTGGCTCCAACGCGCTTCATCAATCCGCTCATACTCGCCCGATCCGACACGAAAAAGAGCAAGTTTTCGCAATGGGTAACCCCCGCGCAAAGGCCGACCGAGGAAATAAATTGAGTAGCTGATCCAGAAACCAACCTGGTTGCCGGTGTCAGCCAATACGCTTGTCAGCTCCTGCTTAAAGGCGGGCGTCAGGCACTCATCTGCATCCAGAAACAAGATCCATCGTGTATCCGGCCGATGGTTACGAAGAAACCAATTTCGCTTCTTGGGGAAGTGCCCGTCCCATTCAAATGAAAGGCATCGGGCACCCCAATCCGATGCGATGCGAGTCGTACCGTCCGTGCTCCCGGAATCGATGACGACGACTGCCCGGGCAAAATTTTGCCCGATGGCCTCAAGGCAAGCGGCCAAATTGGCAGCTTCGTCTTTGACTGGAATTGCGATCGTTAAATCTAACATACAAACACTCGATCGGACTTTGGCTCAAGGTCGCCGGGGGCGCAATGCGCGCGCCGGGAATCCCGAGCAGACACTCCACTCCGGAAGATCTCCGACCACCACGGATCGCGCACCCACGACGCAACCCTCGCCGACCGTTACCCCGGGATGGACGAAGGCTTCGGCCGCGATCCACGCATCGTCCTGAACCTCAATCGGCTTCGTTACCAGCGGAAAACCCGGAGCCTCGAAGTCGTGCGTGCCCGCACAGAGATGAACACCCTGTGAAATAACGACCCGACGCCCCAAGGTTATCCGGCCTTGAGAATAGACCGTCGCCTTGCGGCCAATCGCCGAGCCGTCTCCTATCTCCAGATGCCACGGTGCCCAAATCTGAGCGGAGGCATAGACATGGACGCCCGACCCGACCCGTGCGCCAAACATTCGCAGAACCAAGGCGCGCCAACGGTGCAGCGGCGGTGGCGTCCACCGGCAGAGGCAGAACCAGGCGGCCATCCACAAAATGCGCGCAAGGCGATTACCCAGGCCGAAGGAAGGCCCTTTTCGGGTATCGATGTTGATGCTTTTTGATGCCATGAAAAGTTTAAGATGCTCGTTTGTTATCTTCGCCGCGTAAGTGCTCGGCAAGCCTTTGCGACGCCTGCCCGCCTTCAAACACCTCCAAAAAGGTGGTGCGCGCCCGTGCTCGGGCAGCGTCACGGGCTTCGGTTGAAAGCTTGAGCCACACTTTCAAACAATCGGCGACGGATACAGCCGAATCCGAGGCGACCCACCCGGCACGCCGATCGATAATCTCCCGCCAGATATTAACTTTATTGGAAATAAGGACTGGAGTTTCACAAGCCAGCGCCTCCACCACGGCGATGCCAAAATTTTCCTGATGGGAAAAGAGAACAAATGCGGCGGCCCCGCGCAAGGCGGCCCACTTCGCATCACCGGCAACCATCCCGGGGAAGCAACAGGCCCCCGGGGGGAGCAACGTCTCGGCTTGCCTGCGTAAAGCGCGGCCATAGTCGGAATCTTCCCCTGGCCCGGCGATGACCAGGAGCGGAGCCGAAGCCGCCGGAAGTCCCCGAGTCGCCTCCGCCCAGCCCTCAAGCAAAAGATCGATCCCTTTTTTGGGGTGGAGTCGTCCCAAAAACAGCAGATAGGGCCGCTCGGCAATCTCTGGGCAAAGCGCGGCAAAGGCGTCGCTCGGGATCGAGTCGGCCCGGGGCACGTCGGCGTTTCCCAACCCCACGACTGCCTCCGCCTGCGGTCGGTAGCGGTGAAACGTGGTAGCCGCAAGGCGACGTTCCTCCTCGCAAGTAAAAAGCAAACTGGTTGCCTCCCGAATGGTGGCCGCTTCCAATAGGTGCCAGTAAAGAACGTTGCGCAGCGTTTTGAAGGGGCGCCTCCGCCAGCTTTGAAACCATGGATCCAGCATCCCATGCGGGTAAACGTGAACCGGCAATCCGCTTCTCCCCGCGATGGAGACAGCTAAGTAACTCGGATATAACCACAGCCCATGCACGATCCAACAATCGAATCCTGCGCCTTCCGACTCCAGCCAGGAACGTAGCCGCTTGGAAAAGCCCCAGCCAAAACGCCCCGGCCCCAGGGCGTGGATCGTGAGACCCCTATCCAAATTTAAAAATGCGGATGCCGGATTGTCGACCGAGACTACCTCACTGGAAAATCCTTCCACGCGCAGCCCTGAAGCAATCGTATGGATGGCTTGCGCAACCCCGCCACCAGCGGGATCCATACTGGCCACAATATGCAGGACTCGATGCATCACTGATTTGTCGTCCCGGTATTAAGATTCTGATAACCCTCGGCATAAGCGTCCAAAGTCTTTTCACAGTCAAAACGCCGGGCATTGTTCAAGCCTGCCTCAACCCGTTCCCGCCGCTTTGGAACAGGCCAGTTTATAATATCGCTCAACTGACCACCGACTCTTTCCGCCCAGTCCGCTTGCTCAGCCGCTCTGTTCACAGGCATCGGAGCGCACCACTCTGCGGCATCACCACCGACCTCAGTCATGGGTGCAACATCCGTGGTTAATACGGGGCAAGCACATGCCATCGCCTCCGCGATCGGCCAGCCAAAACCCTCCGCCAAGGACGGGAAAAAGAGCAGTGAAGCGAGCGAATACAAAGCACGCAGACGCTGAAACGAGACATCCACCCCTACCAAGACACGCCCTGGAGGCGGAACCGCAGCAATCGCCCCCGCCAGCGAAGCCGAGGGCTCCGCCCCAACCAGAACGAGCGGAACCGGCTGAAATGACGCACCAGAGGCAGCGAGTCCCTGCTGCACATAAGCGGCGTAAGCGGCCACGACTCCGAGGCGGTTTTTATACCACTGGTCGCCACCGACATGGAGAACATACCCGCCAGCCAGCGTTTCGCCCCAATCCTCCGGTAGATCGGCTAATGCAGCAGCACGCGCTACCGGCCGAAAATCGCCATTGAGACCATTGTAAATAGTGACCGACGACTCTGGCTCTTTATCTAAAAACCGATGTAAGTCGGCACGCGTCGCCTCGGAGATCGAGATGAAATGGCGCCCCTGCCGAAACCCACGCCGAATGTAGGCTTGGTAACAACGCCCACTAAACTTTAGCGACTGCCCTGCGATCTCGCCCAAAGCACTTCGTTGGGCGATGAAGTCATGGCAATGTATCACATGCGGTCGCTTCGCAAGCAACGGAACCCAAGGCCCCAGCGCATGATCAGTCACCACAAAAACTGTGCGCGGATCGAGCCGTCGCAAGTGCTGACGCATTTCCACCGGAAAGCACGCGAACTGATCGAGATAGCCACACCACTTCTTCGCACCCGGCGGCACCGGCAGTTGCACAAAACGGGGACGGGCCGTCCACTCGGACACCTGAAACCCGCGTGCCCGCATTCCCTCCGTGATCATCCGCGCAAAACGAGGCATACTCAGGGAGGGCACAAACGGCGGATGGCCGATAACAACCAGTGGGGGCAGCTCGGGCTTCATTGCGCGGTATCCGGTTGATTCTGCTCATTTATACCAAGACGTGCAGCGGCAATCGTCATACCCGCCCCCAGTATCGTGAATCCAAGCGCTGTCGGCTGGCCCCACTGTCCATTCAGTACAAGCAATCCGCAAGCTAGAAAGAAGAGCCACGGCAGAGGATTTGCCACCGACAACATCCGCCAACCACACAGACCAAGCCGAACGGTTAACCAAAAACGCATCACAATAAAAAACGTCCCCAGAATAGTGCCCATCTCAAACAGCAGTCGCCACCATTCACCTTCGCCCCCCTGGAAGCCACGCTCCCCGACAAGCATCTGGCTGCCTCCCTGAGTGCCCGCACCAAGTCCAGCACCGGATGGATCAAATTCACTGTGGATAAACGGTCCGAACAAGTCCATCCCAATCCGTCTAGTAAAACCCGCACTGCCCCCTTCGATACGCGCTGCCTCATCCACTCGCTGTCCCATGATGTCAACCGCTTCATCGAAGAACGGCAACTGACTGGTGACTAGAACGGACACCCCAATCACTAGAATCAATCGAGGGAGTTGACGCCCCCATCTTGGCATACGAATAAATGCGGCTGCACTCCCGAGTGCAACTAAAGCAACGCTAACAAGTAATAACCGACTAATGGAAAGCGGAATCGCCGCCAAAATAGCGACCCCGGAGAGCGCCAATAAGACCGGCGATGCGTGCCGCTTATCGAAGAGAGCAGCGAGCCAAGCCGCAAATACGAAGGTGTAAAACGCGACCAGTCCAGTGATAAAGCTAAACGTCCCGGAAGGCCGATGGCGTCCGCCTATGCCATCAAAGGAGGCTGTCCCCTCTCCTCCAACACCAACGTTTACCCGCGCCTCAGGTGCCGAGAAGTACTGCAACGCAATCAGCACCGTCATCGGGATGGACAGCCAGAGTAGGCAACGAACAACAATCCTTAGGGTTTGCCGGTCCATCGTCTGGCCAATGATAAATATCAAAGGAATCTGGAGAAAGTTGGCCCGAATCCCATAAGCTAAAACGGCTGCATTACCATGCCCCACAGTCAAAGTCAGCAAGCTGCCAACGACACTCAACAATACCGCGCCACCCACCCAACTGTTGATCGGAAACATGCCCTGCCGCAGCGCGATAAAATAGATCATCAGCACTACCGGATCGCGCACGAGCAACAAGGGTGTAGCCAATCCGGGCAGAAACCATTTGCGCAATGCTCCCTCAAGGATTAGAAGCAAAAAGTAGAGGATGATGAGTCGCTGTAAGATCATTCAAATCTAACTCTATCCAGCTAAGACTTCTCGCAAATGGCGCACCGTATCGTCCCCATAGCGCTCCCAGGTCATCTGTCTGGCGGTGGCGAGTGCAGCGGCGCTCATAGCTGCCAGTGAATCAGGGTTCTGGAGCAGGTTTTCAATCCGATTGACAATCGCATCGACATCACGAATCGGAACGATGTAGCCATCAACACCGTCCGTAATTATATCCGGCCCGGCGGTATTCGGTGTGGTGATACATGGGACTCCACGGCTCATCGCCTCCAGTAGAACCAAGCCAAAACCCTCGAATACCGAAGGGAAAACAAATACATCCGAGGCTTCCATCGCCTCCAAAACTTCAGCATGCGGAAGCGATTCGATGTGTCGATGCTTAGCCAAGGCACGGTCTAAGGCGGCACAAGTCACCTTTGGACGGCGTCCGATCACAGTCAGCTCAACTGCTTTGCCCAAAGCCTCGACAGCCGCAAACAAATAGGAAAGACCCTTGCGTTGCGAAAGCCCTCCAACAAAAAGCAGCTCTAGCGGCTGGCCCTTTGCCCGC
>REBV01000321.1 GCA_007692545.1 Puniceicoccaceae bacterium | reverse complement strand
CAACACACCATGCAGTCTACAGGGCAAACCATCTTTGCCACGGCGATTTATTGCTACATCAATCTTGAAACCAAACAACTAATCTACGCCCAAGCTGGTGCACGCCATGGAGTATACTTGCCTTCAGCCTGTCAGCGGGGTGCAAGTACTTTTAATGATGATTCTATTCATCCGGCACTAGGCCTGATTCCTGAAACGCGCTATACTGACGAAGTGCTGAACTTAGATAAAGGCGATACCGTAGTTCTCTACACTGACGGAATCGTCGAAGCCGCTAGGGACGAGGAGGAATACAGTGAAGCGCGTATGGTTCAGTTTTTGATGCAGCAACGCCAAAGCGGCCTTTCCGACATGCTTCAACGACTTCTTGTTTCAGTTGGTGACTTCACACAATGCAAGGAGTTGGAAGACGATGTATGCTTGGTCGCGCTGCGCGTTGTTTGACAAGAGGTTTTCCCACCGGTGTTTTGCGTTGGGACCGTTGAATTGTAGTTTTTGCTAGCATGTTCAAGCTACCCGAAGTGACTCAAGGCAGCGAAACATCAACCTTGTAAAAAGCCCGGTCGAAACGATCCAAATCAAGAAACTCCACGATTTGGTCGGTCGCCAATGGACCGACCGTCGAGATGGATTGCCAGGAGTCATGGGCTAAGGTTTGGCTTCGATACAAGCGGTAGACCCGTCCGGCTTTTCCCTCGAGCGTCAGTTTCACGTCGGATGTGGAAGTAGAGACGGTGGAGACACGGTAAGTATCCGATGCGCTTTGCGGATCCGTTCCGGCAATGTATTCCTGGAGATTGGTGAAGCCATTTCCGCTTGCATCCTCAGCAGCGTCCGACGGGTCAAGCGGATCGAGACCATGCGTGAGTTCAAAGGTATCCGGCATACCATCGCCATCGGCATCGCCATCGCTCAAGACGATGCTTTCGATTGAGTATTCCACGTTGTCCACATTGATAGGATCGAGACGCAGACGTGTAATGGTCCTGCCATCCCACTGCGGATGACCCTCCAGGGGGAACCGGATGGTTTGCCAAACATTGCCGCCAACCACCGGTAAGGTGACACTACGGCTTCCAGCGAAGCCACTTTCTCCTGCTTCTGTGGTGGCCCAGTATAACTGAATCGAACCGCCACTGGATAGACGAATTCGCGTCAGGGCAGCTTCTATGGTATCTGCAGAAAAATTAAATCCACTTTTGGTATAAAATGGATCATTCCCATCAGAACGCCCATTTAAGCGGCCCGCCACAACATAGCCATCTGCGACCTGAGCGTTTGGCACCCAGCCTTCGAAGTCTCCGTTTTGCAGAAAGTCGTAACGCATGACTGCGGTCGGCTCCGGCAAAGGCTGTCCATCTGAAATTTCAATGTAATCAATTTCAAACGTGCTACCGTCTGTGCCGGGGCCTTCTGCAGGATCCAAGCGCAAGTTCGTGATGATTGAATCCGCCCATTGATCGACATTCGCTAAGTCAAATTCCAGTATTTGAAATTCATTATTGCCCGTATAATCAATGGTCTCTCTGCGTCCGGTATTAAAGCCGCTATTCTCGGAGGTCGACCAGAACAAGCGAATGGGCGAGTTCACGCTGGCCCGTATCCGTACGGTAACGCGGGTGAAACTATTGCCGTTCAGGGAAAGTCCGGTCCTGCGCAATTGCGGATCACCGGACGTGGCCGTGCCACTGAGCCCCCCTCCCTCAACGGTCAAGCCGCTCACATTGACGGATGTCCACCCTTCAAGGTTTCCGTCCGTGTTAAAATCATAACGGAGGTTGAATTGAATGGAGTTGATGCGCTGCAGGTAGCTGAGTGCGTGGCCATCGTCGATGGTGAATCGCGTCTGGTAGGTGCCGCCTGTATGAGGGCTCGCCTGTAAAACTTCCTTCTCAATCTCATAAGTTGGGGCGAAAGAAAGGCTGACTGGACCGTCATCCAGTGAAGTCGTGAGCCAGGGGTCTTGGCTTCCGGAAAACTCAGCATGGTAGCGGGGCGATGCACTTGTGGACATGTCAGATAGCACCATGGTTGATGCCCTTGCGAAGCCAATCTGTGCAAGCTCCAAATTACTGAAGACGGCGTTAACGTTATTGGACTGATTGCCGCTAGTGGCAAAGAGTCCCACACGGGCGATCCCAGGCAGCGAAATCGTGTGCGCAGCCCCACTTTGGCTAAAGGTCGAGCCATTAGCCGAGGTATAAAAGCGGATCGTGTTCCCCCGGCGTTGAATCTTCAGGTATGCGGGCGTACTCAAGCCCGGATCGCCCACAACGGTCAAATCACCCCAAAAACCGCCTTGGCGGCGAAGGAGGGTATAAAGCGTTCCATCCGGCGCAAATCCCACAAAGGCGGAAGCATCGGTCGGACCGGGGCCACCACGTAACATCAAACCCGCGCGCGTAGGGCCGGAGGCATTGGTTAGTGAATCGAGGCGTGCGACCCAGTCGAAATCTCCGGCCACACCTTTCCAGAAAAACCGGCCCTCGTCGTAAGTCTCTCCCTCGCCGACGCCGATCCCTCTGCCGCCCGCAGTGAGGGTGACGTTAGAAGAATCCTGGACTGAGCCACCCGTCACCGAAGCGCCAACATGGGAGTCGATCCAGTTACCGGGCACCGCAATCGGATCTTGCGCGTCAGGCTCCGATCCGGGCAGATAGACCGCGACCGATAAAGGTGTGGTGGCAGTGTTTTGACCATCGCTGACAATCGCCGCCAATTCATAGGTGCCTGGTGCCTCAAACTCGATATCAGTATCTGCGGAAAACGCATCCGAGAAGGTCACGGGAGCCGGACCTGATAAAACATCCCATTCCACACTGCGTCCGCCGCCAGTGAGGAAACCTCGGGTGCGCAGGGAATGCTCGATCGAGACTGCGACGTGTGAGCTCCACGGCCTCTCGAAGACCACGCCAAGGTCGCCCGTGATGTATTGCTCCCGTAGACCCGTCAACAAACGATCAACCTCGTGCAGTGGCAACGCACCGCGGTAAAAGCGCACCTCGGCAATCTCGCCGTTGAAGCCCGTTGCGGTATTGGTGTTGCTCTTCCCAAGGAGTAGATCCACTGCGGCCCGACCGATATTAAAGTGATGGGGCCCTTGTAGTTCAGTCGATTGCGCGAGCGTGTCTACGAAAAGCTTCATGTTGCGATCGTCCCCGGCATTGTCGTGTAGAATGTCGGAGCCATCCCAAGTCGCCACCACGACACGCCAGTCGCCAGTGGCGGCTGAATTGTTGTCGGCAACGCCACGAAAGATGGACTTCACAGGGCTATTGTTGTCGTCGAAAATCCAACCAAAACGTCCGGTTGAAGCCAGCGAAAGACCCCATCCACCAACCCCATCCGCCACACTGGCATCCAAAACGCCGGTACTTGCAAAGGGATTGCTCTCATCCCCGCTGCCAACAGTGGTCGGCCTAAGGACAATAGCCACGCTCATCGACGTCTCGTTGACGAACGGATTGTCTGCAGCCGCCAAGCGAAGGGCTTCGGCACCCTCGAAACGGACGGCAGCCAGACCAGTCGGCGTGGCATTATGAATCAACTGTGGCGGCGCGGCTGGACTGACGTCGCCATTCGACCAAGTTAATTGATCATACCGATCCGACCAGGAAGCAACTGGCGAAAGGTTTGCCAGCGTCGCGGTCAGATCATCGGCCACCCACATCGCCCGCATACTGAGAGCTTGGGGGTAGGCAAATTTAATTCCCGAGCGATCTATGATCGCGTCGAGATGGGTGCTCAGGCGGGCATTGCGATAGCTACCTTCCCCATCCGGCCCGCTGACAACACTTGCGTTGTAAAACCGCCCGTGCTTGTAGATGTAGAAAGGGCCGCCGCTATCGCCCGGGCCGGTGCCCCCCTCGTAACGGGTAGAGAGGGGATGTGGGTTGGCTGCGACCGGCGAAAGAAAATTGTAGAAAATGTGCTGGGGGATAATGGATCGACCGGTGCCGTGGTTGGTTTCACGCGCCGTTGAGATCGCCCGCTGAGTCATCGCCCTGAACTGCCCGTCGCTGGTGTGAGTTGAGGAATCCCCCAAAACTCCCGAAGTGCCGCGCCCCACTTGCCAACCAAGTCGCCTGTATTCGTCGAAATGTGGATACGGAGCCACCCAGCGCACTGCCTGGGTGATCGGGCTATCCAAATGCACCATCGATACGTCATCATAGCCGGGATCTCCGCTAGGCGTTGAATACGCAACCCCGGTCCGCGAATACTGTTGTCCAGCAAAACGATAAATCACGGTGACTGGCGTCCCGTTGGAAAAACAGTGATTTGCCAAAACCACCCATTCGCTATTAAGAAAAGCTCCTGTGCAAACATTGCCCCCTGAGGCAAATACCGTTGCCCTGCTGGCAAACTGCGGCAGTTCTCCGAGATCCAGTGCTTGCTGATCGGTCATACCAGAATGACGTAACACCGCGTCAAGCGGCTGCCAACTCAGGCATAGTCCAATGAGCCACAGTGAAAAAAGCGTATTAAATCTCATAACAAAGAGGGGAGCCAATCGAAAGTAAACCCGCCTTGATGGGGTTGACCAGTGTGTTGATCAAGATGAGGACGGGCCATAGCCTCGGTCTCGCGACGAGCCTGCATCGAATCGATACGAAAACCCTCCGGCAAAGAAACCGAGAGAAACAGCTCATCGGCGGGCAGCTGTGTGCGCAGAACAAAACGGTACTCACGGCTCTCCAAGCGGGTTTTAACTACCGCATCATAACCTGGCAAGAAACCTCCGGAAGCGTGACGGACGTTAAACCGCAAGACTTGATCCTCGGCTACACTACGCCCGTTGATAACAAGAACGATCTGCTCGCCGCCATCTATCCTGCGGAGTGGACCAACCTCCACAGCAGAGCCACCATCGGGCCTCCGCACGGTTCTCGCATTTAATGATTTGATCGTGACCACTGTCCGAAACGGCACCGCATAGACGCTCCCTTCCCAGGTGCCGTCAGCCCGCAAGCTCTTAAGCAAGCCTCGCTTGCCTTCTCCGGTTCCGATCGCGGCCAGGTTAAAACGCCGCTCGCCATCTGTGAACGCTTTGACCTGCCCCACGCCGCCCGTCACCGTGCTTCGCGGCCGATCATAATGATCCAATAGATGCTGAATCGCACCAGTCATGGTTTGGTTGAACCCCCTGTCATGGGAAGCGGGCCATTTCATGGCATGGATCGCACTGACCCCATTTTTCCACACATAAACCAATTGTTCGTTGGCATCTGAC
>REBV01000201.1 GCA_007692545.1 Puniceicoccaceae bacterium | reverse complement strand
GTGAGCCGCTACCCGTTGTGCGGCGACCGGGCGATCGTGTGCGGGCGGGCACCTGGGCGGTGGATAGCCGCTTCGAGTTGGAGGTGACCGGGGTGGCCGGTGAGCGCGAGTTGGACGCTATCCTGAAGACTGTTGAAGCGGTCGATGGGCGGCCTTCGGAGCTACAGACGCAGGCGAATGAATTGATTCAGGTGTTTTTGCCGATTGTGGTTGGGGTGAGTTTACTGACGGCGCTTGCCTGGGGGATCTGGGGCACGTGGATTCAGGCAGTTTTGTACAGCATGGCAGTCCTGCTGGTGGCCTGCCCCTGTGCCCTCGGTCTGGCCACGCCGGTGGCGATTTCGCAAGGGCTCTACCGCCTGGCCCGACTCGGTCTGGTCAGCCGGGATGGGGCTTTGATCGATGCGCTGGCCCGAACCCGAAAAATCTTTTTCGATAAGACCGGCACCTTGAGTGAATCTTCGATGCGGGTGAGCGAGTTTTGGTTGTCGGCTGACTTGGCTGTCGAGCGCTCGTCGATGCTGGCGGCGGTCTATGCGGCGGAATCCGGCCTGGATCATCCGGTGGCGCGGGCGCTCAGTCAATTTCTGCAAAGTGAATTGGGGCCGGAACTCACGGCGGACGGGGGCGATCCGGGCAAGATCGATAATTTGCATTTACTGGGGGGCCAGGGGCTCGGTTTTGAGCTGTTTGCCGGGGGCGTCCGGTATGCGGTGCAAGTGGGGGAGCGGAGTCTGGCTGCGAGTGAAGCCGAGGTGGCGGCGGTCGAAGCCGACTTGCACGAGCGGAAAGGGCGTCGCATCTTTATTATTCTGGAGGGGCGGATCGTGGCTTGCTTTGTTTTACAGGAGCGCTTGCGTGCGGGCGTAGCGGGCGTGTGGGAGCGCCTCGATGCTTTGGGCCTGGAAGTCCATATATTGACGGGCGACCCCTCGCCGGAGTTGACCCTGCCGACTAATGTCCGGGTGACGCCTGGATTGAGCTCTGCTGAGAAACTGCAAGCAGTGGAGGCTGCGGCGGCAGGCGGGCAGGTGCCGATATTTATTGGCGACGGCATCAATGACAGCGAGGCCATGGTGCGGGCCAGTGGCTCGATTGCCATGCACTCAGGGACAGCCCTGGCCCGGTCTGTGGCGATGGGGCAGTTGACCAGCGACCGGATCGAAGCGGTGCCGGAGGCCATCACACTGGCGCGGAGCATCCGCCAGCGCCTGCGCGGAAACCTTAAATTTGCTGCCAGCTATAATGTGATCGGTATGACTTTGGCGGCAGCCGGGCTGTTGCACCCGATCATGGCTGCATTGATCATGCTTGTTTCCAGTTTCTGGGTAACGACCCGAGCCATGCGGGCTTAGCCTGAATGGCACTTAGTTAATGAATCAGAAATTCTAATGAGCGGGATACGTCGCACTTATTTTAAGCCAGTCCTTTTGAGGCAAAGCGATTGAATGAACTAAGCGACTGGAAAGGCAGGTTAGTTGGCGCGGGCCCATTTTATGCGGGTTCAAGGCGCATCCAGCCTGTTTTTATTTGAGACTGAAACTCATTCGCTAGCCATGTGGCATCAAAAACGTTAGACAGCTGCGAAATGAGCTGGAAAAAACGGTTGCCATGAGAATGTTAGGGACTTTTAACAGTGCGCTTTATTGAGCATGGAAAGAAAAACGATTATTAACCGAAAAGGATTTCTCAAGCGTGCGGGGTTGGCCATCACGTCGGTCTTCGCCGTATCTGCGGCAGTGCGTTCGAAGCTACCTGGGGCGGTTTCCGATGCGGAGACGCCGGGCCTGGCCTCCAGTGCCTCCAGTGCCTCCAGTGAAACCAGCGACTCCAGTGACAGCAGCGCATTTTCCCGGGTCCGCCCTGCGAAAGGTGCCGTGCCCTATATGGGTGCAGGCCGGGCGCACAAAGCCTAATTCCGCTTGGGATGGCTCGATTTTCATTCCGCCCGACATCATTTTTGACCTTTCAATTTATTTATTAACAAACAGCAATGGCCAATGCATTTCCTCAGTGGGTTAACACGATCCCGATTAAAGTAATAGTCGCCGCCTCGCTCCTGGCCACGGCCGTTGTTTTGGGCGTGACTTATTACGCGACGCCGAAATACACGCGGGTCGGCTATGCGCCGACGCAACCGGTTGCCTTTAGCCATGCGCTGCACGCCGGTCAGTTGGAGATTGATTGTCGCTACTGTCATACATTTGTGGACCGGGCGGGGCATGCCAATGTGCCCACGACCCAAGTTTGTATGACCTGTCATAGCATGGTCAAACAGGACGACCCTCAGTTGGCGATGGTGCGGGATAGCTACGAGTCGGGCGAGCCGATTCCCTGGGTGCGCGTTCATGCGGCACCGGATTATGTTTATTTCAATCACGCGGTGCACGTAAACCGTGGTATCAGCTGCGTCGAGTGTCACGGTCGGGTCGATCAAATGGAGGTGGTGCATCACGCGAAGACGCTTAGTATGGCATTCTGTCTGGAATGTCACCGCAACCCCGAGGAGTTTATACGTCCGCCGGAAGAAGTCTACAACCTGGGTTGGGAGCGTCCGGAGACGGAGCAATATAAGGAAGAAGCGATCGCTTTCGTCCACGACTGGAAGGTCAACCCACCGCAAAGCTGTTCTGGCTGCCATCGCTAATCGAGTTATTTGAAATCCATGAAACATTCTGAATTCTCAGGTCCCCGCTACTGGAAGAGTCTCGACGATCTCGCTGAAACACCTGCTTTTAAAGACTGGGTAGAGCGCGAGTTCCCCGCCGGTGCTTCTGAAATGGAGGGCGTCAACCGTCGCCAATTTATGAAGGTTATGGCGGCCTCTTTTGGTCTGGCCGGTTTGGGCATGTCTGGCTGCCGCCGTCCGGAAAAGACGATTCTGGCCTACTCAAAGTCGCCGGAAGTATTGATTCCCGGAGTGCCGGTTTACTACACCTCCTCGCAGCCAGGTGCGCGGGACAATATGCCTGTGATCGTGGAGACCCATTCGGGCCGTCCGACTAAGATCGAGGGGAATCCCAGCTACCAGCCTTATGGTGGGGCGACGACGATTTACACGCAGGCGAGTGTGCTGGATCTGTATGATCCGGACCGTGCGACGAAGAGCAGCTTAAATCCGAATGCGGTGCGCGACCGCCTGAGTGCGATCAGCGCCCGGCACCGTGAAGACGGCGGCGCGGGTTTGGTCTTTTTGGCCGAGCCCAGCACTTCGCCCAGTCGGGCGAGATTGGTCGCGCTGATAAAAGAAACCTTCCCCGAGGCCACTTGGGCGGAGTACACCGCGATCGACCAGAGCACTTCCGAGCGGGCTGCTAAGGCGGTCTTCGGAAAGACCTTGCGCACGCTGCCTGATTTCAGTCAGGCCAAGCGCGTGCTGGCTTTGGATGCGGACTTCCTGCTCAGCGCCGATGCCTCGACGGGGCTGGCCAGAGACTTTGCCAAGACCCGCCGCGTCTTGCACTCCAAAGATGCCGGTAAAATGAGTCGACTCTATTCGGTCGAGGGTGTCCTGTCCTCGACTGGAACCATGGCGGACCACCGTTTGCGCCTGAGCAGCAGTCAGATGGGCGCCTTCATAGCCAAGATCGCCCTGGCGCTCGGGGTGCCGGGTTTGCCGGCTGAGCTCCGCCAGGCGGCAGTGACCCTCGATGTCGACGCCAAGTGGGTCGATGAATGCGCAACTGATCTCGCGGCCAACAAGGGGCACGCGCTGGTTGTTGCGGGCGAGCACCTTTCGGAGTCTGTGCATGCCATTGTTATTGCCATCAATCAGACTTTACAAGCGCCCGTGCGCTACGTTGAGGTCCCCGATGCCGAAGCCGGCATCGAAGCGGCCGCGAGCCGCCTGCAATCGGGCGAAGTAAAAACGCTCGTGATGCTCGGGGGGAACCCTGTCTATGATGCGCCGGTCGATTTGGACTGGGCGCAGGCCGTGGCTCAGGCCTCGGAGAGCGTTTATTTGGGCGGTTCAGTCAATGAGACCTCGCAAGCGGCGGATGTGCATATCGCGGCTTCCCACTATTTGGAGAGCTGGGGCGATGGGCGGACATTTGACGGCACGCTGGTGCCGGTTCAGCCGATGATCGAGCCACTCTTTCCGACTTTTAATGAGTTGGAAGTATTGGCCCGCATTGCCGGTTCCCGCACCAACGATGCCTATTCGATCGTCAAGGCCACCTTTGAGTCACTCGGAGGGCAGGATTTCAACCAGTTCCTGAGCCTCGGCCTACTCGACGGATCGGCCTACGCCGACGCATCGACTGGCACGGCAAATTACGCCGCAGCCATCAACGCAGCCGATCTGGCGGCACCAGCATTGAGCGGAGGGGCCCTGGAAGTGCGCTTTACCGCCAGCTCCCACGCGGGCGACGGGCGCTATGCCAATAACGGTTGGATGATGGAGTGTCCGGATCCGATCACCAAGCTGACCTGGGATAACGCGATTTTAATTAGTCCCCGCCTGGCCAAGGAGTTGGAAAAAGAGCAGGGCATCCAGATCTTCCCGAACAAAGGGCCGATGAACAAGGATAGCAAGTTCTTCGAAGCGGTGAAGGGCCAGCAGCAAAGAAACAAAGCGATCTTTAATCGTGGCAAGGAACAGGCAGTCGTTGCTGAATTAACGTTGAACGGCCGCCGGGTGAAAGCCCCCATTCACATCGTCCCCGGTCTGGCCAACTACACGGTAGTGCTACCACTTGGGATGGGGCGTGAAGTGGTCGGGCGGGTCGGCCAGGGCGTTGGATTCGATGCCTACAAGCTCCGCGACTCCCAGCATATGGGGATGGCTACCGGGGCGTCGCTGCAACTGACTCAGGATGTTTTCGAAATCGCCAATGCCCAACAGCACTGGTCGATGGAAGGCCGCGCCATCGTCCGCGAGGGGAACCTCGACTACTACAAGAAGGACCCCGATTTTGCCAATAAAATGGGCGTCGAGTCACATGCGCCAGCCAACTATGGTAAGGACGACAATAAGTCGCTCCAGGAAAAATCGATCAATCAGTATCGCGGCAATTCGGCCTATGAGCACCCGAGTTTTGCGGAGCCCGCACCCAACGTCAAAGTATGGCGGGGTGAGGAAGCGCGTAAGAAATTTCCCCACATACAGCAATGGGGCATGACCATCGATTTGAACAGTTGCACCGGTTGCAGTGCCTGCGTGGTCGCCTGCCAAAGCGAGAATAACATTCCGATTGTCGGTAAAGGCCAAGTCTTGCTGGGACGCGAGATGCACTGGATGCGGATCGACCGCTATTTCTCGGCGGAGAAATACGACCAGACGGATGTGCCGGAAGATGTTCAAGTCTCCTACATGGGGATGCTCTGCCAGCACTGTGAAAATGCTCCCTGTGAGCAGGTCTGCCCCGTCAACGCAACCGTCCACGACGAGCAGGGCCTCAACACGATGGCCTACAACCGCTGTGTCGGCACCCGTTACTGCGCCAACAATTGCCCCTATAAAGTGCGTCGCTTCAACTTCTTTGATTGGAACAAGCGCAAGATAGGCGAATTTTACAAAGGCCCGCTTGGACCGGTCGATGAGCCCGAACTGGGCAAAATGCAGAAGAATCCCAACGTCACCGTGCGTATGCGTGGTGTCATGGAAAAGTGCACCTTCTGCACCCAGCGTATTGAAGCGGCCAAAATCGACCAAAAGCGTTTGGCGGGAGCTTCCGGCGATATCAAGGTGCGCGACGGAGCGATCAAAACGGCTTGCCAACAGGTCTGCCCCACCGATGCGATCAACTTTGGCGATATTTCCGACGCGGAAACTGAGGTCTCCAAGGTTAAAGAGAGCGACCGGAACTACGCGGTGCTTGGCTACCTGAATGTGCGTCCGCGGGTGACTTACCTGGCCCGCTTAAGGAATCCCAATCCGAAGATGCCGGATGCCTATTCGCAGCCCTATGCCACCGCTCAATATAAAGAGCGCTACGGCAGTGGGGGAGGTAGTGATAGCGCTGCCACTGCCACGCCTGCCGCTTATTAATACCCAATCATTGCTAACCGATTCACATGGCTAACACGACTCAAGACAGTTCATTGGACGCGACCCAGGCAGCTCTGCTCGCCAAGGTCCAGCCTGCCGAACTCTATGAACAGCCCCTCGTCACGAATGATCGTGATTTCAACTGGGTGACGGATAAGATCTGCCGCATCGTCGAGACAAAGACGCCGCTTTGGTGGTGGGTTTGTATGGCGGTGGCTCTGGTGACAGCCTCCTTCACTGGCATCGGCCTGCTCTGGCTGGTCAGCACTGGTGTGGGCGTATGGGGCCTGAACAACCCGATCAACTGGGGCTGGGCGATTGTAAACTTCGTCTTCTGGATCGGCATTGGCCACGCGGGCACGCTTATTTCTGCGGTGCTTTGTTTGCTCAAACAGGGCTGGCGGACTTCGATTAACCGCGCGGCCGAGGCGATGACGATTTTTGCGGTGGTGTGTGCGGGCATCTTTCCGCTCTTCCACGTCGGTCGTGTCTGGTTTGCCTGGTGGCTCTTCCCGATTCCCAATTCCAATGTGATCTGGCCGCAGTTTCGCTCGCCGCTCGAGTGGGACGTTTTTGCGGTCTCGACCTATGGAACCGTCTCGGTGCTCTTCTGGTACATGGGCATGATTCCCGACCTGGGAGTGCTGCGTGACCGCGCCATCCAGCGTCTCAAGAAGAATGCTTACGAGGGTGCCGGTGCCCTGGCCAAGGGCTTGGATGTTTTCCGGAAAAATTTCTATGCCATCTTCGCGATGGGCTGGCGCAATGCCGGTAATCACTGGCGCAACTACGAGATGGCCTACCTTATTTTAGCCGGTCTCTCCACGCCGCTGGTGCTCTCCGTGCACACCATCGTTTCGTTTGACTTCGCCCTGGCGGTATTGCCCGGCTGGCACACGACAATCTTCCCGCCGTATTTCGTGGCCGGCGCTATTTTCTCCGGCTTCGGGATGGTGCTCACGCTGATGCTGCCGCTGCGGGCGCTCTATGGTCTGCACGATTTGATCACTCAGCGGCACATCGACAACATGTGTAAAATCTGTCTGGGGACAGGGTCGATCGTGGGCTACGCCTACATCATGGAGTTCTTTATCGCCTGGTATGGTGCCAACCCTTACGAGAGTTACGCCTTCATCAATCGGGCCTTTGGTCAATATTGGTGGGCCTATCTTATTATGTTTTCCTGTAACGTGTTCACGCCGCAACTCTTCTGGTTTAAGAAGGTGCGCGAAAACGCAGCGCTGGTATGGATTATGTCGATTCTGATCAACGTGGGCATGTGGTTCGAGCGCTTCGTCATCACCGTGACCTCGCTGGCCAATGACTTCCTGCCCTCCAGCTGGGGCTACTACTCGCCAACGATAGTCGACATCCTGACCTTCTTTGGCACCTTCGGGCTCTTCAGCGTGCTCTTCCTGCTTTTCCTCCGCTTCCTGCCACTCATGCCGATTGCGGAAGTTAAATTTGTTATGCCCCAAGCCGACCCCCATGGTCATGGTCATGGCCACGGCGATCCAGCTCAAGGACAAGGAGACCCTCACTAATGTCTGAAAAATACGGATTAATTGCTTCGTTTCCCGACACGCCGGCACTCTTTCACGCGGCCGAGAAGGTCCGGGATGCCGGTTACAAAAAGTGGGACACCTATTCATCGTTCCCCGTGCACGGCATGCCTGCGGCGCAGGGTCAGCCACGCTCGAAAGTGCCGATTTTTACTTTTGTGGGCGGGGTCAGCGGCTTCATCATCGGGACCCTGATGGTTTGGTATATGAACGCGTATGATTATCCGCTGATCATTCGCGGCCAGCCCTTCTTCAGCCCGGTCTTTCCCTTTCCCATCATGTATGAGTTGACCATCCTATTGGCCGCTTTTGGCACCCTCGGTGGGATGTTTATGACCAACTTACTACCGCAACACTATAGCCCACTTTTTAACAGCGATCAGTTTCTCGAAGTTGCCGGTGACCGTCTGGTCATTGCCATCGAGGCACGGGACGCACAATATGACGCAGTGGCCACGCGACAGTTTCTCGAAGAGATCGGCGGTTTAAACATCGAGGAGGTCTCCGTCTAGTTTAGCCTAGGATAGTATCATGCGTATTTTTCTCATCATTTATGTTTTTGTGATTGTTGCGACGGTTTCCATCCTGGGATTCCGTGGCTCCCTCACGACGAAGCCGCCTATCGAGATCTTCCCGGATATGGATCACCAGGCGAAGTATAAGCCGCAAGCGGAGAGTGACTTCTTTCGTGATCGTCGGACCGACCGTCCGATTCCGGCTGGCACGGTTGCCCGTGGGAACTACTTGAATCAACAGGCAGTCTTCTCGCCTGACTTCAAAGACAAGCGTCTGGGTGACACGGCCTTCCACCAGGGCAAGGATGGCCAGGGCGAGTTTATCGCCCAACTGCCAATCGAAGTCACCTACGAGTTGATCGAGCAGGGACGGGAGCGCTATGAGATTTTCTGCACGGCCTGTCACGGTGCAGCGGGCGATGGCAATGGGGTGACCCGACCCTACGGAGTGCTGGCGGCCAGTTTTCACGACGACCGTCTCCGCAGCGAGACCGACGGTTATATCTATGACGTTATCATGAACGGCAAGGGCCTGATGCTTCCGATGCGGGATCGCATCTCGCCTGAAGAGAGCTGGGCCATCGTTCTTTACGTGCGGGCTTTGCAGCTTTCGCAAAATGCGGAAGCAGACGCTTTGACCGCCGCACAACGCACGGAGCTGGGATTTTAATACTATGAGTTCGGATACAACTAACTCTCAAGCTAGCAAAGTAGGGCTGATCGCTCTGGTCGTCGGCATCGTCGGCATTGTTATTGCATTATTTGGTTTCAAGCAGGGCTGGGACGGCAGTGATGTGCGCCCCATCATGAGCTGGTTGATCAGTCTGGCTTTTTGGCTTTCGATCGTGGTGGGCATGCTCTTTCTGGTGCAAATCTGGTATGTCTTCCATGCCCGCTGGCCCACGATCATTCGTCGCCAGTGTGAGCACTGTTTCGCTGCCTTGCCCTGGTTGCTGCTGCTCTTTCTGCCACTGCTGGCCATCCCGTTCCTGCATGAGAACCCGGGCCTGCTGTGGAAGTGGATGGATGGTAACAATGCCATTCCGGGCCAGATCACTGTGGCGGAGGATCCCTTCTTTCAGTGGAAGGAGCCCTACCTGAATATCGGGTTCTTCACCTTCAGGGCTCTCGGCAGTTTCCTGATCTTCATCGGAATCGCCGCCCTGCTCAGGAAGTGGTCGTTTGACGCCGATAAGACCGGTAACATCAATAATACCCACTACGCACGTCGGCTCTCCGCCCTGGGTCTCTTCCTGTGCGCCACCGGCGCCACGGTCGCCTCGATTGACTGGTTCAAATCACTGGAGTACCACTGGTTCTCGACCATGTATGGGGTGTGGTTTTTCTCGGCGGCCATCCGCGCGGCCCTTTCGGCCATCATTATACTGTGTGTGATT
The DNA here is from genome assembly GCA_007692545.1 of Puniceicoccaceae bacterium. Classification (GTDB taxonomy): domain Bacteria; phylum Verrucomicrobiota; class Verrucomicrobiia; order Opitutales; family Coraliomargaritaceae; genus Thalassobacterium. Next base: position 12,362 of record REBV01000201.1, on the reverse strand, counting down.
CTCGCCGCCAAGGGCTACCTGAAAGGGATACTCAAGCAAGCACACCGTTACGATGTCGCCTGCATGATGCTCGCCTTCACTGTGTTCTGGGCCTACATCAGCTTTTCCCAGTATTTCCTGATCTACAGCGCCAATATTCCGGAGGAAGTCTTCTGGTATAATATCCGGGAGAAAAACTTTGATGGTACGGTCAACAGTTGGTGGTGGGTCAGCATGGGGCTGATTTTTGGCCACTTTCTCACGCCCTTCCTGCTGCTACTTTGGTATAAGACAAAAGTGGTGGTCTGGCGGACCGTGGCCGTATCGGCCTGGATCCTGGGCTTCCACCTGCTGGACCTCTATTGGAATATCGTCCCCGGCAAGATCGTCGATGCTGCAATCACCGAGGGCTATTTGGTGCGGCAGTTCTCCGTCACGTTCTACGACGTTGCGGCCCTCGTTGGCATCGGTGGCATTTGTATCTTTGCCATGTGCCGCAGCATGGGCAAGGCTGAGCCGATCCCCGTGCGCGATCCGAATATTCTTACCTCGATCAATTATACGGAGTAATCACAATGTCTGAAACTCAAGTATCTCAAAGCAACTTCCTGCTTTCTTTTCTCGGGAGTCTGGGCGCGATCCTGATCTTCGTGCTGATTCTGTTCCTGGCTTATTTACCGAACCGCCCGGCACCTGTGGATGCAGCTATCGTGGCCGAGCGTCAGGCCCGGGCCGACGAGGCGCGCGCCGCCGGAATCCGCAAATTGACTCAATACGAAGTGATTGATGCATCCGCCGGGGTGGCGCGTATTCCCATTCAAGAAGCCATGAAGTTAACCGTCAGCGCCTACAAGGAAACGGCCTCAGCCAGCGATTAGTCCAGCCTATGGATGCAGAAAGCTACACGGACCTGATTCCGCTTATCTTCCTCGGTGTGGTTTTCTTCACTGTCGCGATAAGCGCACTCTACTGGAGTGCCAAAAAAGGTCAGCTGCGTGACTTCGACAAACAATCCAAAACAATTTTCACCGAGGAGGAACCGGAGGGTGAGCTCTCTGATTCCTTCCCCAAAAAAGAAATAAGAAAGAAGAAATAAGAAAGAAGATTTGGTTATACCACCGCTGCTTGCTTGCACACAGTCTCAGTATCTCACACTTGGTTCCCAGCCGATCGCCTAATTCTTATTTCCCAATTTTCGAATGAGTCATTCCACATCCAACACAAGCGGCGAATCGCCTTACTCTTCCAGGAACCTGGAAGAGCGGGCAGAGCTGAGCAAGATCGATGCGTCCATCCGCACATCGGCTCTCTTTTTTGTGATCTCGGCCATCGGTTGGTTGATGATCGGCACGGTCTTCGCGCTGCTGGCCGCTTTCAAATCGCACCAGCCGGATTTTGCCAGCACCTACGAGTTTCTGACCTTTGGTCGCGTTCGCTCGGCTCACCTGAATGCGATGGCACTGGGCTGGGGGAACAATATCATCTTTGCGGTGGGCTTGTGGATCATGGCACGCCTCTGCCGCTCCGCGATCAATCACCAGGGCTTGCTGCTGATTGCGGGGGTCTTTTGGAATATCGGTTTGAGTGTGGGTATCGTTGGTATTCTCAAGGGAGACATCACTTCTGTTGAGTGGTTGGAGATTCCTCATTACGCCACACCATTGCTCGCCCTGTCCTACGCTTTAATCGGTGTCTGGGGTGTCATGGCCTTTCGCTTTCGTAAGGGCGATCACGTCTATGTCTCGCAGTGGTACATTTTGGCGGCTCTTTTCTGGTTTCCCTGGCTCTATGTCGTTGCGCAGGTTATGATCATTTGGTTCCCCGCACGGGGCGTCGTCCAGGCAGTGGCCAACTGGTGGTTTGCGCATAATTACCTGGGCCTTTGGCTCACACCGATGGCTCTGGCCACCGCGTATTATTTGATCCCCAAAGTGCTGGGCCGGCCGATCTATTCATATTACTTATCAGTGCTCGGTTTCTGGTCGCTGGCGATTTTCTATAACTGGGCCGGGGTACACCACCTGATCGGTGGGCCCATCCCGGTCTGGCTCATATCGGCGGGTATCGTGGCCTCGGTCATGATGGTGATTCCAGTCATCGTGGTCGGTATCAATCACCACATGTCGGTCGTCGGCTTGCACCGCGAAGTCTGGCGTAGTCCGACGCTCCGCTTCATCGTCTTCGGCGCGATTTCCTACACCCTGGTTAGTCTTTTTGGTTCGGCTATGGCGCTGCGCACGGTCAACGAAGTCACCCACTTTACGCACTTTACTGTGGGGCACGCGCACCATGGGGTCTATGCCTTCTTCACCATGATTATGTTTGGCGGGGTTTACTATATGATGCCGCGCTTGCTCCGGCGGGAGTGGCCCTCGGCCGGCTTGATCAAGCTACACTTCTGGGCCTGTGCGATCGGTATTACGATCATGGTGGTGGCGCTGCAAACCGGTGGTTGGATCCAAGGCCTGGAAATGAATAATGCCGAGATTCCGTTTATGGACACCGTGCGCAACACCATCCCCTGGCTGAAGGCTCGCTCGGTTTCCGGAATATTCCTGACCGTGGGGCATATTGCCTTTGCTGTGAACTTTTTCTGGATGCTCTTTGCTGCCGGTGCCGTTCGTGCCAAACAGGGCCCCACGCTTTTGGCAGAATCCAAGGAAGGAGGTGTCGCTTAATGAAAAACTTGCCACTTCTTTTTTGCGGTATCTTCTTCGCACTGGCATTTTCCTTTGTGGGCTTGGTCCTGGCCAGTCACATCCAGCTGGGAAGCCTCACCCGGACTACGGAGACGGTGACACCCTCTGAGGACGATCCTTCGGTAATGTTGATGGCCGAGGGCGAGCCGCTCTACCCCCGGTTGGAGTCGGGTATCGTTAAGCAGGGTAAAGACGTCTATATTTCCATGGGCTGTATCTACTGCCACACCCAGCAATCCCGGCGGGATGGATTTGGTTCCGATATCCAGCGCGGCTGGGCTCCACGCCAAACCGTGGCCCGTGACTACATCACGCAGGACCGGGTCTTGCTCGGCACTATGCGCACTGGTCCCGATCTGGCCCATCTGGGCGGGCGCTATGCCGGGGATTCCGGCCGCGATTGGAATCATCTTCACCTCTACAATCCGCAAATTGTCTCGCCTGGCTCGACCATGCCGCCCTACGCCTTCCTCTACGACGTGCGCAAGATCGGGAATGAACCATCCCCTAACGCGCTGACCTTCCCGCCGAACTCCGATTATGCCCCGGCAGATGGCTACGAAGTCGTCCCGACTCGCCGTGCCGTGGCACTCGTTGAGTATTTGCTAAGCTTGAAAATTGACTACAGCTTGCCTGAGGCACCTATTTTAGAACAATGAGCGATCACGAAAAGAATACCGGCCCCAACTCCGACAGCCGTGCGGCTCTGGAGCAAGCGGCCATGCAGGACGAGCAAATGCAGGATGTGCACGCGCAGCTCATGCGTGAAAAAGAAGAGCCCCATGAGGGCTTTTCCCCGGTCCCGATTTTCCTGATGTTTGCTTTCGCCGCGCTCTGCTTCTGGGGTGGGGTCTATCTGGTCGAATATTCCGGCGGCTACCGCTGGGATGCTTACTCGCCCCATTTTGATCCCGGAGCGGATGCACCCAAACCCGTCGAAATCACTCTGTTTGAGCGCGGTGCCAGAGTCTATCGCAATCAGTGTGCCCAGTGCCACCAGGCGGATGGACGCGGTGTGACCGGGGTCTACCCGCCACTCGTCGGCACGGACTGGGTGACGGGGCACCCGCGACTCGTCTCACGCGTTCTGATCAACGGTTTGAGCGGACCGATTGAAGTGGCAGGCAGCACCTACAACGGCAACATGCCCGCATTTGGCCCGAGTGGCCTCGGCTTGAATAACCGCGACATCGCCGCAGTTATCACCTATATCCGGCAGGAATGGGGGAACGACGCTTCTGAAGTCACTCAAGATATGATTGCCGCTTACGTAGCTGACTACGGCAGTCGGACAAGACCATGGACTGCACCGGAAGTCCGCGAAGGCCTTGGCCCTGAGCCAGCGGCTCCTGCTCAGGAGCCGGATGCGGATGCCGAGACAGACGCAGCAAGCGACGAAGTCGCCATGCGTGCTCCTTAGCGTCAAGGAGGTGATTTAACCTCCAGTTAAAAAGTGTTTCTATTTTTTAGGCCGTCCGGGTTTATGCTTAGGAGCATCTAAATATCCATTGCTATCCTTGAGGTTTGGTTTTTTCGCGCTTACTTCCGCAATAATAACTTCAGGAGGGATTTCTAGGGCATTCGCTATTAAATATACTGTTAATAGTGACGGATTCCGTCTGCCGCGCTCTATACTGCCAAGTGCTGTCAAGTGTAAGTTCGCTTCTGCAGCTAACTTCATCTGACTCCAGCCTTTAGCTTCCCGGTGTGCGCGTATGATTTCTCCGAATAAACTACCTAGTGATCTTTTCAATCTATGAAACTGCTGAATCCGATGATTTAATCTGTAAATTAGCCGTTAATCAATTCGCCCGGACACGATTTGGTTCGTAACAATCATCGCACCCCTTAAGCATCCAGCATACGCGCCGCACTGTATACCAGACCAGTAGTCCTTTTAGCAAATTGCTCTAACTTTCCTCAGTTGCAACTGTATGAAACTATTCACGTTATTACTCTTCTTTTATACGCTGATATTAGCAGTGACTTATTCGAGCGCTGATGAACCCTCAATCTTGCCCATATCCAAGTCCGAGGCCGCAGCCATCGTGCAAGCGCAGGAAATGGCAAAAGAGGCGGCTAAAGATGCACGTGAAGCTGAGCTTAAAAGTGCGGATATTACGCAGACGCTAACGCTCAAGCAAGGAGAGCAGACGATTGTATTCAACAAAGTGCGCCCAAATTCTGCTCACACCAGCCTAGAATCAGTCAGTGAAACGCAGTCCAAAACCGGGAAAGCTACAATCACATCAGCCGAGCTACTGGACTTGATCGAGAAACAAAAGAATGTTCAGAGCATTACCCTTTCCGGGGAGGTTCACGAAGCCACCGGAATCAGCGAATTATGGTGGACCGATGGTGAACAACGCTTCCGTGTGTTTACGAATGCGAATTTTCTATACTTGGGAGGCATTAGTCGCTTTGAAGATAAGGCAGTCAGCTACTCTGTATTCTCGATCATTACACCTGATTACTCAAACAGAGAAGCTGAGAAATGGCGACCTGCATTATCTGATTTTACGGAAGGAACTCTCGAATATCTGATTATGGAAGGAAGTGGGGATGTTGAAGCTTACTACGGACTGGAAGCGATGCTGCGCTACTACGCCGAAAACGAGCAGACGCTGCGTATTGCCTATGAGAACAACAAAAAGCTGCGTGAGGCACGGCGCGCTTATTTGAAAGCACATCCGCCAAAGCAGCGTGATATCATTATGAACTATTCGGCCAACTAAGCCTTCGGCCTCCGCACGATGCACATTACATACCTCCAATCGCTGCGGTTTGCCGCTCCAATTCCACTGCTGCTTGGCGGTATCCTGTTCGTCGCAGGCACGATGCTCTCCGCGCGGAATGTCGGGTATGACGGGGCGGGTCGTCTTATCTGGAGCCTACAACCCAGTGGTCAAATGACGACCTTTGCTTATGATGCAAATGGCAATATCGAAGCGATCGCCTCGATCACACCTGCTGACGATACTGACGGCGACGGGATTCCGGATTATTTCGAGATTCGCTACAGCGGTGCGGCGACGGGTCTCGCCGCAGCCGACGATATTGATGGAGACGGCATGAACAACTTATTTGAATTTGCTTTCGCCAAAGACCCCACGGTTGCCGATGCCGGGAATATTACGCCTATCAGCCTTGAAGTGCCCGATCCGCAAACTGGCGAGCAGTTCTTTACACTCAAATACCTCCGTCCGGTTGCCGGCACACTACACCTGTATTACAGCACTCAAATCAGTTTCGACCTGACTCAGCCCTGGCTAACCGATCCGCCTGATGTACTGGAAACGCTCGTCGTCCAGCAGGAAGGCGGCATCGAGGAAGTGACTGTCAAGTTTCTGCCCGCCGTTGGCAGTAACGATAAATTTTTCATACGCATTCTCGCCGAAACGCTTTAAAGGCCAGCCTTTGATACATTATTGAACATGAAGCACATACTACTGACTTTTGCCGTTTTCGCATTGGCCGGCTTGCCTTCCCTTTGGGCGGATACCATTCCGACGAATTATTCCAAGCCCTTTGGGGGTGTGCAAAACCTCAGCGGAGCACCCAATCCAATTGAATTGCCGGGCAATGAAGAACCGAGTTCAGAGCTTACTCAAGCTTCCGCTGTTGGCCTGCAACCGCTCTCGGCTTCGATGTCTTCGTCTCCAGAGTTGTCTGATTATCCGCAAGTCGTACAGAATATAGTTCGGGTCACGGACGGAGACGCCGCTAAAATTTTTGATCTGATCCGTAACCACATCGAATTTCAGCCCTATTTCGGTTTTAAGAAAGATGTTGAGAGTATCTGGTTTAGCCGTCGCGCCAACGATGCGGACCAAACAATGTTGCTGGTTGAATGCTTGCGGGCAGCGGGTTATACCGCTGATTACGTGTTTGGCACCATCATTATGCCTACGGATGAAGCGAGAGCATGGATCGGTGGCGATGATTTTTTATCTCTGGTGAATATAGCCGGCAACGGTGGATATAACTATATCAACAATGCCGAAGAGACTCTCTTCGGCTTGGAGCAGATCTGGTCTTACGCCATCATTGACGGGGAATTCCGGGAGTTATCGCCTGCTTACAAGACTTATGACGAGATTCCCGGCATTGATTTGTCGACAGCCATGAACTACAGTCGGGCCAATCTCCTGAATGTGGCATTGGGGACAGAAACAGCCGATTATGCCCAGGGCATCGACGAATTCGCTATCAATACTTATTTGCGAGACCGTGCCACGGATCTCGTGGAGGAATTACAAATTAACCATCCGACTGCCTCAGTTGATGAAATCATCTCCGGTCGACGGATTCAGCAAAACAGTGTCGCATCGGATTACAGCGATGCTTTTTACAGCCCGAGTTCATTTGTTTATGGCGGTAGCGATGTGTTTATCTTTTCCAATCCCTATACGGATTTGGGCTTTAATGGCACCACCTACCGCTTCTACACTCTGATGAATGTTGCCATCGGCAAGGTCACCGCTGCGGGCGACCAGTTCTCCGAACCGCCTTTTATCTCTTACCAAGCTCCGAGCGCGGAATTCAGTGGCAAGAAGATCTCTTTCAATTTCACGGACACCTCGCTCGCAGAAATCCGTCTTGACGGAGAACTCAAGGCACAGGAAGCGAGCTTGAACAGTGGTGCTATCGGCGTAGCTTACGCCATCTTTTATCCCTTTGCCCGATCCGGAGTAGGAACTGCCTTCGACGAAGTCAGAATACGCCCGATTCAGCGGGACAACACGTACGTGTATGCCTACGATAATGGTGGCTCGGGAGCGGTGGATTTCACCCGACAGGCCCGCCTCCGGATCGACCAATACCGCCGCGATGGACTGACGGGCTCCGATCAGGAGATTTTGACCGAAACACTCTATATCCTGGGCTTGGATTGGCTCTACCAATACGACCGCATGCTGGATATGCTGGCGATGATCAACAATTTTACGCCGGTCATTCACCACAAGATGGCCTTGATTCAACAGGAAGCGGGTTTTGGCGTCGATATCCTCACCACAGTTTTGCCCGTTACTAACAATCAGAATACCGGCCTGAACGGTGAAAACCTCGCCGCGATGACGCTGATGGGCAGTGCCATGGAGCACAGTGTGATCGAGCAGAGCTACCCGGACTATAACGCGGTCTCCACCGTCCGCTACCTGCGCGAAAACAATCTCGCCGGAGGTAAGACCTACTACGCGACCAGTGGCAACTATGCCACCATTCAGAATGATCCTGATTTTATTGACGGATGGTCGAGCTTTTACCGAAATTCCGTCTTTCTGGATGCAGTCAATAGTGGCAGTGCACTTATCATTCCGGAAGACGGTAATGTCGTCATCGATGACCTGCCAGGGCTAGGCTATTTCGAGCGAAAACCAAATAATCTCGCCGCTTTGATCAACATCGGTGCTTTTCTGAACGGCGGCTTTGCCACGACCGAGGGAATGATTGACTTTTCGCAATATCCCAATCCCCTTGATCCCACCTTCGGGCCGGAGAACATGAGGAATCCGGAATCCGATGAACCCATCGATATGCTCACTGGTGCCTATGTTTACGATGGCACCGATTTGAGCCTCTCCGGCGCAGGTGTGCGCGGCCTGAGCTTCACCCGTCACTACAGCTCGCTGGCCGCAGGCACCAACTCCGGCATGGGCAAGGGTTGGAGCCACAACCATCAGTCCGCCATCGTCGAACATTCGGATACAAATGCTGCCTTCGGCGGATCGACTCCGGTGCATGCCGCCAGCCTCATCGCCGCGATGTGGGCGGCCCGCGACATGATGGAGCTGGACACCTCGCCCAAAGCCTGGGTCGTCGGCTCGCTGGCCGCTTACTGGGGCATGGAAGAAGTCAAGAACAACACCGTCACCCTCACCATGGGCCGCCGCACCTTGCCCTTCACCCAGCTGGCCGACGGCTCCTTCCTCCCGCCTGCCGGAATGACGGGTATCCTGACCCAGGACGGCGGCACCGGCAAATACGCCCTCGAAGAACGCTTCGATGTAGTGGCTGATTTTAATGCCGATAACAAACTCGAATCCGTCACCGATGCCGACGGCCATCAGCTGACTTATGCTTACTACGCCTCCGGCGCCGACGAGGGCAAGTTGCACATGGTGACAGATCACTACCAGCGCACGCTGACCTTCACTTACACAGATGGCCAGCTGACTCAAGTCGCCGACTCCACCGGGCGGGATGTCGGTTTCGCCTACACCGGCGAGTTGCTCACCGGCGTGACCGACCCCGAAAGCCACACCACGAATTACGCCTACGATGCCAGAGACCGCATCGAAACCTTCTTTAATAAAAAGGGCGAAATCATCGCCCACAACACGTACGATGCCTTCGGGCAGGTCAGCCTCCAAGTCGCCGAAGACGACCCCGACCAGGCATGGGAATACGCCTTCACCGGCGTGCTCAACGCCGAGATCAATCCCGACCGTGAATTCCTCACCTACACCTTCGACGAAAAGGGCCGCACCATCGCCACCACCAACGGCGCGGGCGACATCACCCGCATGGCCTACGACGGCCAAAACCAACTCGTTCGTCTTACCGATGGGCGCGGGAACATCACCCGCTTCGAATACGACGACCGCAATAACCTTCGTTTCACCTACGACGCCCGCAACGGCCCCACTGGCACCACCTATAAGGTCGAGCAGCAATACGATGCCCACGACCGCATGGTCAAACTCATCGACGAAGAAGGCCACGAGACCGTGTATGAATACGATGCCAGGCACCGCCTGACTCAAGTAACCGATCCTCTCCTGCGTGAAATCAGTTACGGCTATTACAGCTCCGGCCCGCGCGAAGGCCTGATCGAGACCCTCACCACGCCGGGGGCCACCGCCGGACAGACTCACGTCACCACCACCCTCTACGATGCCAACGGATATCCGAATTCCATCACGCGCCCGGATACTTCGGTGGTCAGCCAGACCTTTAACGCGCGGGGCGATCTCCTTTTCGCCGAAGTCACCACCCCCGGTGAGGTAAACACCTACCCCGTTACCAACACCTACGATTTGAATCGTCGTCTCAAGACCACGGAGGACGATTTGGGCTTTGGCGTGACGATCAACTACGACGAAGTGGGGAACACGACTTCCACTACCGATCGTTTCGGCAATGAATCGTCCGCAACCTATTCGCCGCTGGCACGCTTGCAAACAGCCACCGGCCCAGACGGGCAGACCACGGTCTTCGGCCACGACGATTCCGGTCGTCGCGATCAGATCACCAATCCGCTCAATCAGACCAGCCTCCTCGGTTACGATGCCGCCGGACGCTTGGAGACAAGCACCAACCCACTGACGCAAACTGTTACGCAATCTTACGATGCCGCTGGCAACCGCACCGGCCTGACCAACGCCCGCAACAAGCTCTACCAATTTACATTTACGGTCAACAATTTGCAGGAGTCGATGACCACCCCGCTCAACCGCGAGTTCAAGTACATTTACGACGAACGCCTGCTACTGGAGAGCCTCGAAGAACCCTCCGGTCAGACCGTCACCTACCATTATTATGACGACGGCCTACTCGAACAAACAATCGATCCGACTGGCACCATCGACTTCGCCTACGATTCGAAAGGACGTTTGCAAATTGTCACCGAAGGTACCGACACGCTTACCCGCAGCTATGATTCCCTCGATCGCGTCACTGGCTTCACGGATAGCCAAGGGAATACCATCGGCTATGAGCATGATGGAGGAGATAACCTCACAAAACTGACCTATCCGGGTAGCAAAGGCGACGTCACTTACGAGTATGACAACGCCGGACGGCTAAAAAAGGTGATCGATTGGGCCAACCGCGAAACCGAATTTTTCTACGACGGCGATTCCCGCCTCACAGAAATGCACCTGCCGAATGGCACCCTGCGCGAATACTTTTATGACTCAGCCGGACGCGTCGAGCGCCAGACCGACCGTCTGATCGCCGATGGCTCCATCCTCCTCGATCAGCGCTACGAGTTCGACGCCCTCAGCCGTATTGTCGAAGAGCGCGTCAGTCCCGAGCCCGCTATCTACGTCATCGAGCCTGCTCTGATGTCCTATGATGACGACGACCGCATCACCAACTGGCAGAGCGGTGCGGCCAATATCAATCCTGTATTTGATGATGACGGTAACATGACCACTGGCGTGCTTGAGGGTGCGCCCGAAACCTTCGTCTACGATTCGCGCAACCGTCTGACCCAAGCCGGAACCGCGACCTACTCGTATGATGCCGAGGATCGCCGTATCAGCAAAACCGAAAGCGGCGTCACCACGACCTTCGTGCACGATCCGCATGCGCCGCTATCGCGCCTGCTCCAGAAGACGGAGGATGGCACGACTACTTACTACGTTTATGCGGGAGGGCAGCTTCTCTATGAGGAAACCGGCGGCCAAATCACCGCCTATCACTTCGACAGCCGGGGCAGCACTCTGGCCATGAGTGATTCCACAGGAGCAGTCGTCAACCGTATCACCTACGGCGCTTATGGTGAGATTGTCGCGACGACCACAGCACCCACGACTCCATTTCTTTACAATGGTGCCTACGGGGTCCAAACCGACACGAACAGGCTGCTCCACATGCGCGCTCGTTACTACTCAACGGAGTTGCGCCGTTTTATAAATGCCGACCCCATTGGATTCGATGGGGGGATGAATTGGTATGCGTATGCGGGTGGAAATCCGATTAGTTTCATTGATCCAACGGGATTCAGTCCATGGAGTGGTTACTGGGGAGAAGTTGGACAGGTGTTTTTAGGTTACGGAGATGCCGCAGTAGGGACTGTTCAAGGAATCGCTACTGCCGTGACTCATCCAGTGCAAACGGCTCAGGGGATTGCGTCTGCTGTTGCGCATCCAGTGCAAACATACAATGCAATATCGAGTAGTGTTGGAGAGCTTTCCCAAACGTCGCGTGGGCAAGGTAGAATGGTTGGCGAAATACTTTTGACGGTAGCATCTGGAGGTGCAGCCAAAGCAACATCTGTTGCTGGTCGATCCTCACAATTAACTCAAGTCACACGGTGGGGTAGGCCCGGACTTGAGGCAGGTGATTGGGTGATGACTGGCGGAATGACAACAGTTAATTATCGGCTGTCTGGCAAGTGGCAACGTGGAGTTGGTAATCAATTTGCCGATTTTAATTCAGGGCGCAGCTTTAATGTCCCTACTGGAGACTTATATAGACCGAGCGGCCTTCATCCTTTTGACGGACGTGCTAAGTCTTTAGTCCCGGGTCAACGAATATACAATCCATCGGGACAGGGCATTTTCAGTTATGGCGAATCAGCTCTCTTTAACACAGCTAGACTTGGAGGAATTAAATGATCGTAGTAGCAAAGTATCTTATATTTATTGGAGTCTATTGTGTTTTTACTCCGCTACTTATTCGGGTCTACTTCATACTTTTTAAGAAAACGAGTTCGCCCATTCCTTTTGTAGGATCGATTCTCATTTTAATCGGAAATCTAGTTCTGTTTCTCAGCGGCGAGTATACATGGATTTACAGTCTGAGCATTTTGCTAATTCCGTTCGACAGTGGAATACGTTCCTTATTCAATGGCGAATCTTAACTCACTCGACCGCATTTCCAGCTTCACCGACAGCCAGGTGTTACCGCTTAAATTAAGACCGATCAAAATGGCCGCTTTGCGGTCGTAAGATT
>REBV01000319.1 GCA_007692545.1 Puniceicoccaceae bacterium | reverse complement strand
CATAGACCACGTCATACCCCCGGCCCCAGGACTCAATTTCTCGGTAGATCCAGGGTACAAACAACACGTAGCGCAACCGCGTAAGCAACACGGAGGTACCAGGGAACAAGGCATTGGAAATCACGTCCCGCAAGCTGCCCAACCCTAGCTCATCGACCGTGCCCTGCTCATTGAACAGGTCAAGGACTCGACGAACCTTGTCGCGATCAGTGGCGGTGAGGTCAAGCCATGTCAGTTGTGGCAGCATATCTAGTGAAGCTCCTATCGCAACCTCATTCCCTCAAAAACTCTCCGAACTTGTCTACTTTTCGGACCCGGCATTCCAATGCTAGCTCGGCCGGCTCCTTAGCTCTAACTAGAAACAGTGACTCATGCCAAGCGCTAGAGTCTTTATAAGCCCTGGAGAAGTCGCTCGAGATACATGGATCGAACTGCTAAGCATTGTAAGGTTCGATCGCTGTCATTAGGGCCGCGAACAATCACTCCAACAACCTTACCCTCATGCAATATCGGGCCACCGCTCATCCCCGCGTAAGTACCTGACAGTAAGCCAATACAATTATCTTCAGTATGCTGCGAGCCATCAAACGTCTGTCGCGAAAACCCGGCAACCTGAGCCGGGGTCACAGTCAGCGAATCAGGATGCAGATTGCATGGATATCCGGCTGCCTGCACTGCAGCACCAGTAGGCACATTTCCGCATTCAGCTAGTGTAGCTAGTCGAAGAATGGCTTCAGGCTTTAAGCCAGAAGGAAGACTCTCTACGCGAATCAGTGCGAGATCGTTCTTCTCATCTCTTGCAATCTCAATCGCATTGAGCGAAAAATTTGGGCTCCTTCTAGAAAATACTCGGAGACCTGGGCCCAGGCAATGTGCACAGGTAACAAAAAGATTCTCCCCAACTGCAAAGCAAGTTCCAACTGAGCCTGCATCGACATCGTTTTCAAGATACCAAACAGCAGCGTCCAGAACTTCCCGATCTTCAACAAGCGGTATGACGAAAGCTTGGCCTGAAGTAAGCTGATTGAATCTGGCTGCTAAAGCGCGAAAAACCTGGTCTGCCGCACCCTTGACCTGCCTTATGAACTCAATCTTACCTCGTACCACCCATTCAAAGTTTGTCGCCTCATAGGCCGGTAGGCGTCCACGGTCCGGGCGCTTCTCGTTGAAATGTCTATCCGCCGCGACGTCGTAACCATTAAACTCCCAGTCGTGCAGCATTGCCCGGACTTCGCGGACAAATGTACGTTTAACGTTTACTTTATCGTTAACCACAAGCCCAGTTACTTCTTGCCGAAACTCACGCCCCAACATACGGGTCTTCGAGTTGTTAACCCGAAACCCGTTATTTTCAATGATTTCCTGAAATCCATCGGATAGAGTAAAGTCTCTCAAACGCTCCGGGTCTGAACACCGTCCAATCGGGGCGGGAAAGGTCCTGCGATCCGTTGAAATGCTGATATCATCTGCATATCTTGTGTACGTGCAGCCAAGCCGCCTACAGAGCCGTCCAATCTCTGCATCTAGGCGGTCTGAAACGATATTGGCCAATAGCGGAGAAAGCGCCCCACCCGGCATAAGAACGCTATTGAAACGGTGAACGCCATCGAATTCTTTTGTGGTTTGGAAGCAAGCGATGTGCGCCACAAACTGGGCAATTTCCGACGAATAATTGTATGGTGAGGCTAGCAATCTTCCGCGAACACGCCCGAAATGAATGCTCTCAAAGTAGTCTTCCAGATCGATGTTGAGAACCCAACGCTTTCCAACATGCTGGCGGGCATTACTAACAATGCTTCGCCCACGGCCTGACACGAACCCATGAACTTGCGCCTTGGGGCGGTAATCCATCTGAAGTAGATCAAGACAATCATGCTGCAGCCCAAGCAATGCAGCCCTAGGCGCACAGATTCGCCTTGTTCCCCCACCCTTCTTGGGAATAGCAAATTCTGTATGTCGCTCTTTAGGCGGTAGTCCATAGGCAATATTCAGGACTTGCTTGCGATAGTCCCTCCCAAGAGCATTGGCGACCTGCCGAAGATTCTTGAATTTTTTTAGGGACATAGGTGCACCAGCGACCTACTATCTCGCATTCCCGCCAAAGTGGGACAGTAGCAAAGCAGATGAAGCAACCATGAGGCGAGTTGAAAGTAACCTTCTCGCGGGTGTCGCAGGTAACACAACACTTGGTTGATTGTAGGCCGCTGGTGCGGGGCAAGTATAATCAACCACCCTCCCCAAATCAAAGACCTTAGGCCAGATCTCAAGCAAACTTAACATCGGCTACAGGTAATCACTAGCGCTCGGACTCTCGAACAGCGCCAGAACATCCTTGGCTTTTGCTATGGCAGCTCTAACTTTTTCGTCCTTAAGGTCAATCACCCTAAGTACTCCGTCGTTCATTTTGACAACTGACTCTATACGATGAAACGCCTCACCATACTCAGCAGAAAACGCTGCGAGACCGCGTAACTTTGGCATGGCGTCTGAGAGGTGATGGCCATGGGGGTCGACGATTGACACGCGAACCGCCCCTTTCTCACCATGGAAAAAGACGAAATCTGGGCACAGGCGTCTCCAATTATCCTGGCCGTCACGATAGGCAATTGCAAGTGCATCCTCAGAGGGCCGCGATGGATTACGGTACCAGGCTAGAAAGTCTTTATCCGATGCTTCGGAGTCTAAAACACGCAGCTCCCACTCGTTAAGCGAACCAACCGGAAAGTCACCTTCTTCATCACTCATCAGATGTAGCTTCCGGGTCGGAAGCTGCCCGCCGTTCTCATCCTCGGTTTCTTCGGTGCGGGTGCGCGGGCGCTGCAACTCGATGTCTTGAGGATCACGCGACATACCCTTTATTTCGGCATATGCTGATTGACGTTCGTCGAACAGCGCTTTAATAGCCTTTCGGTACTGTGCAAACCACTCGATTGCCAGGCGATCAGCGGCACGATCTATTTCCGAAGGCACGTCCGGGATCCGAGCCAAAGCTGCAACCTTGATATGCGCATCCAGCAATGCGTCATCGTCATCGCCGGCCATGCGGTCAGCATAGCGCTTGGCTAGCTCTGGAGTAAGAATTCGGCTCGCATCACGGAATTCAGCCTGAATAGCACGATCATCGGCCACCTCGATGAAACTGCCGGCGGGCGTCACAGTTGCCTCGCCCACACCGGCCACTATCACCTCGCCTTCCACAGTCAGAATAGCATCGATGTTTTCCTCCACCTGCCCTGCGTGCTCCGCCAGCAGTCCGTCGAGTCGGGCATACAGTTTTTCGTAGGCGTCTTTTAGGGCCCGCTCACGAAGTCCATCATGCGACAGTGCTTGAGCTAAAGCAGTCAAGCGCCGAACTGGGCGCGCGGCCTTACGGGGCAGGGTCTGCGATGGGATCTGATCAAAAGCCGCCCAAACCTGCTCCGAAATCTCCGAATTGGGGACCATGTCTTTAGGTTTGAACAATACCCGACGCCCTTCACCGCCGCCAGTATCGCCAGCGCCGTCAGCGCCCTGGCGGGTTGTACCAAGCAGCACCTTGGCAACAGCTGTCGCCGTCTCACGATTGAAGTGTGGCAGCAGGCACTCGACCGAGTTCAAAACATCATTGCCAGGGACGCGACGAGCCAAGGGGGTACGAACCATGCGGCCCAACAACTGCGTGATATGGGTTTGATCCTTGGCTGGTCGAAATGAAACCAAAACTTCGGCGCGCGGGCAGTCCCAGCCCGTCGAAATAGCATCCTTCGCGTATAGCACGCGGACATGGGAATCGTCTTGAACCCGTTCAGGGCTGATATGTGGTACAAAAAAACCTCCCAGTTCAATTGTCTGGTGTTCACCAAACACATGGGCCATGGCCTCCGCTCCCAACTCTGACCAAGCGTCTTGCACAGTTTTGAAAGCCGTTAAAAGCAATTCTTCACTTGCTTTGTTGGGCACCTGCACAACCAGCAGCGGCACCACAGGTTCCGGCGTGCCTTCGCGCTCAGCGTAGTCCTGCCAGAGTTGAGTAGCTTGCTTGACCTTACGTGCAGCCCGTGCCAGCAAAACGGTATCAAACTGCCCACTTTCGGACGGAAACTCAAGACGTATATCATCTTTGAGCAAACCGGATTCCTGCACCCTCGCCGGGTCAACTAGAACCGACGGGAGCGTCATGCGCCCTTTAGCCATTTCCATCGCCCGATCGAAGCGCTCGACTGTGGCCGAAATTCCAAGCACAATCGGCACTGGGGGCGCTCCATTTTCGCCATTGATCAGGCGCTGAACCGTTGTCGCACGCTCGGCACGCTCGGTTTGGTTTGTACGCCTCATCCCGCGATGGGCTTCGTCCAGAATCAGATACAGCGTGAGCTGCTCATCCTCAATGGTATTCCGAAGCGTGTCCCAGAAAGTAAATGCACGTGAATCTGGCTGCGGCATGTGTTCCAGCGGACGATTCGGATCCTCGGGATCAGGCTCCTTAGCGCCGCGCACCAAGCGCGAGTTTTTACCCAGCTTTTGCGCATTAAGAAAGTAAACCCGACCAGGCTCAAGCTTCTCCTGGCTAAAGTTGTTGTCGATAACAATCAGGCGCGAACTCGACGCGAGTTGATCCGATGCGGCCATCAGCCGAAAGCGGGTCTGCTCGTTCAGTGCCGGGTCGTCGGTAAACCACAGCACAGTAGCACCCGGATCGGGGGCGAAATCCAGCTCAGCATCGCCGTCGAACAGGGCTTCCAGTACCGCGGCAGCCATCACTGTTTTTCCCGCGCCAGTGGTCGCAGTTAGAGAAAAGGCACCGGGTGATCGCCAGCGTTGCCAGGAATCGCGCGCCTGCTCCAGCCTGGCCAACACGTCGGCCACAGCGTCCTGCTGATAGTCCTTGAGCGTATAGCGCATGGCCCTAATCCCTGCCCACGTTGATCATGAAATTCTTTAGGTACGACTCGTACAGCCGCACGCCTTCAATCCGGGCCGGCAGCTCCCGGCATACGGACTGAAAACCGCGGTCATCGTCAGTGACAATGAAAGCCATATGCGCATCCGGTAACTGCTCCAACGCCTCGATAAAGGGCGCCGAACAGTCCAGATCGAACAGCACCCCGTAGCGGTCAGCCACAGCAAAGCCTTCGGTCGGCGCATCGATGCGCTCACCCTGCGCCCCAGCCTTCAGCCACAGTAGCGGCGCAATGGCTTGAAACGCACGATGGTGCGCCACCGGGCGCGGCGCCTCATAGGTCAGGTTGAAAAACTCGACGTTCTCGGCAAAACCTTCAGCCATGGGAAATTCGTCGGTG
>REBV01000251.1 GCA_007692545.1 Puniceicoccaceae bacterium | reverse complement strand
CGGCTAATATCGACGTGGCGTGGGGCAGCAAAAACCGGGGGAGTCAATGAATTCACCAGCTACAAGATCCGCCAACGGCAGCTCGATCCAAGCTGCCCAGCGCCGGCGCATTCCAACGCAAGCCGCGCCCCGGGACTGGGCATATGCGTCAAAAATGAGCCTCTACCTATTGGGATGCGCACCATACACTTCACTTTTGACGCCAACTTATTAGTTAGGCTCTCAAAAAACGCGACCATGCAGGATTACTACAAATTCAAGTTTCCAAAGACCTTCAAGCCGCAGGAGTTGCGGCTTGAAGGGCTTGCGTTCTGGCTAGGTGCCGGAGCAATTGGATTGCTTGTACTTCTGCTGCCACTGACCAATGAGCAAACGTTCAATACGCCAGAGGCGGCTTTTTTATTATCGGCCGTAATACTTTTGGTGCTGTTTACATTCGTGGCCGAGGAATTTCCGAAATTCGGAAAATGCGTTGTTGCTTTGCTTTTGGTCGCCTTCCTGTCGATCGCGGTGGTCTGTGTGATTCTTACTGAATACGCTGTGTACTGGGTATTGGTTTGTCTCTACTTCCTGATCTCCTTCGGGATGCTATTTCGCAAACCGCCTCCCGTAGAGTAGAAACAAACATGTATGTATCGGGCGTTATACACAAAATTGGCCACATTCGCCTAACAAAGCCTTCAACCGGACGCCGGGTAACTTCCAGGCCGGCTTCGCCTGGTTTGTTTTTTGGCCGCGCCGGTTAAGGCAAACGTTAGATATCAGGGGAAAGAGTATGGCGAACGACCCGCTTGGAAGCACAAAGACCGGCGTCGAAATTCTAGGCGAGGTCATCAAGCTCGCTGGAGACGATCCGAATGTGAAGAAGGCTGGCGGCGAGCTTGGCAAGACGGCTTTAACGATCACGCGAACAATCAATAACGCTCTCCTACCATTAGCCGCGGTGAACTTCGCCTTCGAGAAGGCTCGAAAGTATTTTGCAGAACGCTTTGATCAAGACATCCAGGAAAAGGCGGCCCACATTCCTCCCGAGGAACTGATTGAGCCAAAAGCATCTGTAGCCGGGCCTGCCTTACAAGGGCTCGCATTCGCCCACGAAGAAGAAGGCCTCAAAAACCTATTCCTTGAGCTTCTCGCCGGTGCAATGGACAAGCGTAAAGCAGATGTCGTGCATCCGGCATTCGTCGAGATTGTCAAACAGCTTGAATCAGAGGAAGCGCGCCATTTGCAGGTGATCTTAAAGACAGAGATTCTTCCAATCGGCACATTGGTGAGACGACACAAGGTTGACGGTAGCCAAATCACTCTACGCCGCCATGTTCTTCAGATGACGAATGGTGGCAAGCCAGCGATCGTAGACGGACTGGGCGCAATGGTGGACAACTGGACTCGTCTGGGGTTAGTGACGGTCAGCTACACGGAGACTCTTACGGACGAGCGTCGGTATGAGTGGCTGTCTACACGTCCGGAGCTGAGTGCGCAGCCCCCAGAAGCGGAAGAATCTGAATTCAAGATTGAGTGGATACGAGGCATCATCTTTCCAACAGAGCTCGGCAACCGCTTCGCTCGCGCTGTAGGTTTATCGGCCTGATGTCTAACAATTCATTCAAGCCGACGCCGCTCCGCGGCGCGGCTTAATTCAAGTGTTAGATGCGCCAAAATAGCTCCTATTTGAAAAGCGGTTACATACTGCTCCTTATTGGTTTGGGCGGTATCGCATTTGATTTGGCGCTAGTATTTGTAGTGTATTGGGAGGAGTCCTGCCATGTTATTGATTATATGCTTCTTAAAGATGTACTGAGAACGGTTGAATGTGATTCATATCCGTTTGCCAAGCTGCGGGTGATGTCGTATTTGGCAATATTTCTTGGCATCTTATTCATGGGTTACACAATTGCGTACAAGCTGCTTCAAAGGTGGCGCACCTAACAAGCCGCTCAAGTTCGTTCCGGCCTTCGGCCTCCACCGGACGCGGCTAGCGCCGCGCCGCTTAGCTCAAACGTTATGCGATGGTCAGTAGGAGGACCGGATAGGCAATGCCACCGAAGGTAAGGGAGTTGGTCAAAACCCTGGAGAAAGCGGGCTTTCGAGATCGCGGGGGCAAGGGGCGCCACCGGAATTTCGTCCAGCCAAATGTGTCGAAGCCTGTGCCGATTTCTGGCAAACTCCTAGACGATGCCAAGAAATACCAGATACGGGCCGTAGAAAAGTCGGTCCAGGAGGCTGAAAAATGAAGGAAAGTACACTTTACGCAAAAATCGTGGAATGGTCCGAGGAAGATCAGTGCTTTGTAGGGAGCGCGCCGGGTCTGTTGTATGGCGGTTGCCACGGTTCAGACGAAAAAGAGGTTTTTGCCGAGCTGTGTCAGGTTGTTGAAGAGACCATTGAGCTCTATCGCCAAGACGGCAAACCCCTTCCTGCCCCAACAGCCGGCCGCGATCTTGCGAACGCCTTGCAGCAAATCGCATAACAAATCGCTCAAGTTCGTTCCGCGTTTCGCGCTCCACCGGCCACGGCTTACTCCGCGCCGCTTAGCTCAAACGTTAGCTGACAAGGATGGTTGTGAGACTCTTTCTGGTAATTGTACTTTTGCTCGCATCAGACACTGCTTTCGGATGTTCATGCTCCGGGCTGCCTTTAGATCAAGCTTTTAAAAGAGCAGACTATGTTTATGTTGGCCGCGTAATGTCTGCTTCAGTTACATCTGACGAGGTCGTTGAAAGTCTACTCCAGGTTCAGGAGGTATTTAAAGGTGAACCCGATCAGTTTGTGCTTGTATCAGCTGCCAGCCACAGAGCTCGGTGTGAGGGCGTGGTAGTAGTCGGCGAAAATTATATAGTGTTTGGCCAGTACGGAAAGAAGCCAGTTTTACATAGCTGTAGTGATACGCAAATGCTGCAACATCCGGAACAAATTGAAGAGTTTTGGAATGATAGCTAACAATACGCATCAGTCGCTCCCGTTGGTCGCTGGGACGTCAACCCGCTTCGTCGCTCGCAGCCCGCGTGCTATGCACTAGGTGCCAAATGTCGCTGCGTGATTACTTCGAATATGACGACGTCTCAATTCCTGAGCTTGAGTTACACTTTTCGACCGGATGGTGGGGTCCGGCGGGTAACCGGGCGTTCAAGGAGTGTGTCGATGTCACCTAACCACGCATCCCAGCGGAAAGCACTGCCTGGCGGCATCGTTTCCGCTGAACTTGGGTGTTAGCTTCAGATGGAATTAGTCAGATGCAAGTTGAAAACGTAGAGATCTACTCGAAAGCAACAAATATGGCAATAATACGCCATCCAGGTAGGCGCTTCCCGGGGGTTCTGGTTCAAGGAGACACCCTAAACGGTATCGTATCGGATCTAAAGCAAGTCCTTGCCGAAAGGAACAAACTGCCGGAAGACGCAGTTGGGGAGTTAGAGGGTATTTACGACCGCTTGTCGTACATGCTTGAACATTACACGTTAGTACTTCGTCAGAATGGCATGGAGTTACCGTTTCCGCATGGTTCAGAAAGCTAACCAACGCATCAGGCATGGCGCCTTTGGGGCTGGGTCAAAAAGCTGCGCTTCTTCGTCCGCTTATATGAGCCTTTGTGCCCTATGCGACTATTGATGTTCGTGGTTCTAGCTGTTTTGATCTCGGCCTCAAGCCAGGCTCTAGCTTGCCGCTCAGTCTTCATTCCCCTAGAGGAGCGCGTTGCTTCGGCAGAGAGAATTTATCTTGGCACTGTGACCGGCAAGGCCTTAATCGGATTTGAGCGACGACTTCATCGTGATCCGCAAGACAGGACTATTGTCGTGCCGGAGGAGGTTTCTCTTCGTATTCTGGTGCATGATCGAATGAAAGGTCGTCGCCGAACTATCATCGAAGTTCCGATCCTCGGTTGTGGCTCCGGTTATGGAGATTTGAATGATCGCGTTGTTGTATTTATGGCTCCTGGTGGGAGCTACTATGTCGCGGCTGAGGGGGAAGTCCTTGAAGATGTAAGTCGCCTCCTGGGAAATGGGCGCTAACAATGCATTCAACCCGGCGCCGGCTAAGGCAAACGCCAAGTGCATGACTCGGCTTCTAGCAACGTGCCTTGCGATCTTCTCTCTGGCGGGCTGTGCCACCCAGGAATTTGGATGGTCTCCGCACGAGGCTGGTTGCAGCAATAGAGGTCTTGGTGAAGCGCTGCTTGTCCCGGATACCTCCGACCTTCGACGGTCGGATATCCGGATCGGCCGACTTCCCGATACAGGCCGCGGGCCCGGCTTCATGGTGCAGTTCGCTCGTCACCGTGGCGGCCCGTTCGGGGAAGATGGCACTCCGCAACTCGTGCTAGCGGTTGGAGATCGGGAGCGAACCTGTGTCGAGATCGTAGAGGAGGCCTCGTGCCCCGTCGCTGCGCGCGTGTATGAGGATCTTTCAACCCTCTCGCTCCCGGTCGGCTTCAAGTTTTCTGACCCATCGGGCATCACCGTCCTACACGGCACACAGTACTTCCTTGCCTCGGTTGATGGTGAAGGAAATCCGCTGTACTGGTCTTACTATGGCCCCGGGCATCCGGCCCAACGGGCACTTTCTTCAGCCCTCGACGCGCTTCTTGCTTGCGCTCACGTGCTTCGGAGTACATTTGACGCAAATGGCACTTAACTTCGCGTTTCAGCGGAACTGGGATATTTGGTGTGGCCTCTCAACAGGTTGTTCACACAAGCCGGGGGGTTTTGTTAGCTAGCCGGTGGCGAGTGGCTCTGCCCGCCTCACGGATATCGGAGTTCACCTCGACCCGCAGGTCGGGCCAGCGTAGCTCGGCGCCGCATTGCGGCTTGTCGCAGACAAGAAGCATTGCGGGAGAGAGCGGCCACGCGTGTGCCCGACGGTCAGGACAATCGCTTGCCTCCAAGAGGTTGATTTTGAATGAGGATCCCGACTTTCGGAAATTCGTAAGCAAGAATCCAACATCCGGTGGCTTCTGAAACATGGACCGTCGGGCACGTCGGCCCGACCTACGAATTCTTTCAGGACATCTCGAGCAGCGGCTATATTGCCGTCTTTGGTGTGAACAACCTGGTGAGAGATCGCAGAGCCTCTGAATAGCTATGGCTCGGACGACTGCAGGTTCTTGCCTGGTACGGTTTACCGAAGGCAAGAAGCGCCATTGACGAAGGGATGGGCCGGAGCGAGTTCGGCGGCCAGGCTATTTGGGATTGAGATCAGGTGATTCATGAAATTGATTTGCGCAGGAATACTAGGATTGGTTCTTGTTGGATGTTCGGCGAATCCAACCATGGACTCTGAACT